>DATFZA010000668.1:0-4508 GCA_035314765.1 Bryobacteraceae bacterium | reverse complement strand
GGTTGGACGCGGCTTGGGGTCAAACTTGAATTGATAGCTCAAGCCGGAGCAGCCGCCGCCGAGCACGCCCAGGCGGAGACCACCCGAGACCTGTTGCTTGGCGAAGGCCTCGCGAATTTTGCCGACGGCTTTGGGAGTTACCTGGATCATAAATTACGTGAGTCTGCACAGGCTAAAGCCTGTGCCACCTGCTGCAAGGACTGAAGCCTGTGCAACCTGGTGCAAGTGGCACAGGCTTTAGCCTGTGGTCTTATATTAGGCAGTCGAGACAGTTTCCTGCTTGGCCGCGCCTACCTTACTTTTGTAGTCGGCGATGGCCGCTTTGATTGCGTCTTCGGCTAGAACCGAACAGTGAATCTTAACCGGCGGCAGCGCGAGTTCGCTGACAATGTCCGTGTTCTTGATCTCGAGCGCCTGATCCACGGTCTTGCCGTGCAGCCATTCGGTGGCCAGCGAGGAACTGGCGATAGCGCTGCCACAGCCGAACGTCTTGAACTTGGCGTCTTCAATGATCCCGGTCTCAGGATTCACTTTGACCTGCAACTTCATCACATCGCCGCATTCCGGCGCGCCCACCATGCCAGTGCCAACGTTGGGATCGTTCTTCGGGAACGAACCGACGTTACGCGGATTGTTGTAATGATCGAGAACTTTGTCGGAATAAGCCATCTTTTTGTATCTCCCTTAATCTTAGTGCGCGGTCCACTGGACCTTGGTCAAATCGATTCCCTCTTTCGCCATTTCATACAGCGGCGAAAGTTCACGCAGCTTGTTCACTACATCGATCACTTTGGCGGCGACGTAATCCACTTCCGCTTCGGTATTAAAACGGCCCAAACCGAAACGAATAGACGAATGCGCCAGATCGTCGCCCGCGCCCAAAGCCTTGAGTACGTAACTGGGTTCCAAAGTCGCCGAGGTGCAGGCCGAGCCGCTGGATACGGCGATGTCGTTGATGCCCATCAGCAGCGACTCGCCTTCCACGTAGGCGAAACTGATGTTGAGATTGTTCGGCAACCGGCTTTCCATGGTCCCGTTGATGTAAACTTCGTCGAGCGCGGATTCCAACTTGTGGCGCAGCCGGTCGCGGAGAAACGCCATGCGGCGCGACTCTTCGGGCATTTCCTTCTGGCAGAGAGCGCAGGCTTCGCCCAGACCGACAATCCCGGGAACGTTGAGCGTGCCGGAACGCATGCCGCGTTCGTGGCCGCCGCCATCCATCTGCGCGGTGACTTGCACGCGCGGCCCCTTGCGGCGAACGTAAAGCGCACCACAGCCCTTGGGTCCGTAGATTTTGTGCCCGGTGAGCGAGAGCAGATCGATATTGTCCTTGATCACGTTGACCGGAACCTTGCCCACGGCCTGCACGGCATCGGTGTGGAACAAAACGCCACGCTCCTTGGCGATCTTGCCGATTTCCGCCACCGGCTGGATCACTCCGATTTCGTTATTGGCGTACATCAGCGTCACCAGGATAGTCTTGTCGGTGATCGCGTCGCGCAAGGCATCTAGATCGACCAGACCGTTGGTCTGCACCGCCAAATAAGTGACGCGCAGGCCTTCCTTCTCGAGGTGCTTGCAAGTATCGAGGATCGCTTTGTGTTCGGTTGCGGCCGTGATGATGTGATTGCCTTTTTCGGCATACATCTCGGCCACGCCCTTGATCGCCAGGTTGTTCGATTCCGTGGCGCCGCTGGTGAAGATGATCTCCTTCGCGGTGGCCCCGATCAGGTCGGCGATCTGTTTGCGCGCCTTTTCCACGGCTTCTTCGGCCTGCCACCCAAAGCTGTGATTGCGGCTGGCGGCGTTGCCGAAGATCTCGGTGAAATAGGGCCGCATCGTCTCAAACACACGCGGGTCCATCGGCGTCGTCGCGTGATTGTCCATGTAGATCGGCAGTTTCATAGCTTCCTTAGACAGTCCTCCCGGCGGCCGGCGCTGAAGTCACGTCATAGAGACGAGAAGCGTCGGGCGCCACACATTCGGCAATACCCTTCGAATTCAATTCATCCTGCGACATATCAGAGATGGTGATGCCGTTCAAGAGTCGCAGAATTCCTTCATGGACTTTGCGCAACGGCTCACGGACATTGCACTTTTCGGTATGGGTGCAAGTCACATGCTCGGTAAAGCAGGCCGTCAGAACGATCGGACCATCGATGCTGCGTATGACCTCCAGCGTGGTGATCGCGCTGGCATCGCGCGCTAGCTTGTAGCCGCCGTTGGTGCCCTGTTCGGAAATCAGAAACGAGGCTTTGGCCAGTTTTTGCAGAATTTTCGAGAGCAGCGCCAACGGGATTCCATACGTGTCGGCGATCTCCTTCGCGCTGGCGCTCTTCGGCGCTTTGACGGCCAAGTGCTTGAGAGCAATCAGGCCATAGTCCGCTTTCTTGGTGAGCTTTAGCACGCTTTCCGTAATCCCGACCGGAACGGTCCTGATTTATTATGAAGGTTTCTCAGTGGCTAGTCAAGTCGCGCTGCTTGGCCAAAGTTGCTTCTTGCGCCAAGCGCCAGGGGGAGCCGGTGGTTGGTGCTAATTAGCAGGGCTACCTTTGCGGGCACGAGCGCGCGCTTCGCCCTCGCCTTGGCCCTAACCCCGCTCTCTGCTTCCTGGCCTAGATTGAGCGTCCTGGTGGTTTTCAACCGCAAATCCAGGCTCTTTCTTCAGCTCCATTTGGTGCGGCTCAGAGCGTCTTCAGAAATGCGATGAGCGCCTTGCGGTCCTCAGCCGGGAGATCCAACCCAAAGACATGGCCCTTTACGGCAAATGTCTCAGCTCCGTAGGGCTTGAAGCCGTTAGGGACGTAGTCACCTCGCACCCGGTTCGGGTCGAACCAGTCTTCGAGCGTGGCGCACCAGCCGTTGTGGCCGAACATGCTCCGATACCATACGCCCCTGATGGAAGGCGCCTTGTAGTAGCCGGTTCCTCTCCGGGTTCTCATCGCGAGGTTTGGATCCGTTCCAACCGGAGTGGGATGGACATCGAGAGTCGTGCGCTCGTCCCCCGGAACATGGAAACCGTCCGCCGGCGTGAGCTTGTTATTGGTGTAAAGAGGCGGCGTGTGGCAAACGGCGCAACCCTGGCTTTCGAAGATCCTTTTGCCGCGCTCGGCAACTGAATCCATCTTGTTAGGATTTGGCGGCGGCTGCAACGAGTACAGGTACAGGGCGAGTGCATAGAGCTGCTCGTCGCTATAGCGGCCACCGACCGCGATAGGATCTGCCGGATCCAGTGGTGCTGTCGAAGCAAGGAATTCGGCGGGAACAAAGCCGTCATAGCTCGCGAGGTCATCGGCGCCTTGGTTCAGAGCGGCGTACCTCATCAGGTCGGCGATGGAGCGCTGTTTCTGCAATCCGGTGCGATCCAGGTAATGCCTGTCTTTCACGCCGATCAGGTCCGGAATCGGGACTGGCAACGACAGGTCGAGGCGATGCCGTCCGATGACCTCGGCGGGAATCGCTGCATGCGCCGATAAGAGCTGGCTGAATGACAGGGCCTTGAGCGCGTCGAGCGGATCGGAGGAGATCCATGGCACGGCAAACAGGCCGCCATCGAGCCGGCGAAGCGCCGATTCCTTCGCCGAAAGCTGTCCTGGCGTAGCCGGAGAGGGCCGAAAACTCCACGCCTTACTCTTTTCGAACGGGAAATTGCCCTGCGCTCCCTTGATTACGCTCCCATCAGACATCACGCGGCTATGGCAGAAGCCACAGGCAAAGTTCCCCAAGTCGACGCTGCCCTTCTTGCGGATCACGTAGCGAACATAGGGCAGCGTGCCGTCCCTGGCGACAGGCGCGCCGGTTGTTTTGTACCATTCCGGATTACGAACGTCTGCTACAGCCACAACGCGGTGATTCGTGTAGTAGATCGGGGCGTCGAAGATGGCTTCACCGGCGGCGATCCACTCGGCCTCACTCTTGAGGCTGGGTTTGTGGCCGGCGTCGTCCCAAACGATTTCGGGTTCCCGCTGTTTGAGCCAGTCCAAGTAACCCTCAGGCTCGCGGCCCGGCGCGTAGACGGGATATGTTTTGTAAATAGGCCGCACCGGAATTCTATAGTAGAAGTCCGAAGAGACGTGCTTCGGTGAGCCAGCCGGATTTGCCAGCGGCACTTCGAGCGTTGCGATTGCATGGTCGTCCCATACCCTTGGCACGACCGGCTGAACTGCCGACTGCCGCACCTGTGCGTTGACCGGCAGGAAGACAACCAGCCCGAAAACCCAAGCCACATCTAAAACGCAAGCCACGGAAATCTGCATTCGTCCCCTCCTCACCCGCCAAGTGTTGACGACCCGCTGCTCACAAGCAATGGAGAGGATCTGAAGAAATCTGTACCGGTTGTGTATTCTCGTGCCGGCGCGCTAAGCCTTTGAATCATATGGCCTTCGCAAGCCTACGAGGTAGAAATGTAGAATGGGAGACTCCGGCGTATGGACTCCATCGGTTTCGAGGACTTCGATCTGGACGCGCGCAACTATCGATTGCGCCGCTCCGGGCAGGACGTAAAACTC
>DATFZA010000667.1:0-7847 GCA_035314765.1 Bryobacteraceae bacterium | reverse complement strand
GTCCATTGCCAGCACCAGCGCCGACAGCACGACTTGCGCTCCGTAGACTTGATCGACGATCAGACCCTTCAATCCGGCAAACAGGTCTTTGGCGTCCGTGCGGATTACGGTGGCGCGCATACTGTCCACCAGCAGGTTTTCATACAGCGTGGGGCCGTTCTTTTCTCCCAGCGCTTGGCGCAAAGCCGGACGAGCAACCAGATACGTTAATCCGGTGTGGCACGACACGCATGCTACTCCCGAGTTCAGAGCCATGGGCCAGGCGATCCATTCCTTCTGCCGGCCATCCATGTATTGTTCGGCCAACCGGGCGTTCCAGTTTTGGCAGAAGACCGGCACGGCCGACAGGGCCAGCAGAGCAAGAATTCGTATCGGCATCGGTCGTATCGGCATAGGCGGGTTCTCGTTAGCTCGGAGTATAGCCCGGATTGCGCCGAGGGTCCAGCACAAACTTTGCGCAAACCGAGCAAGGTTGATTCCCTTGACAGCATTTCACTGGTTCGTTATACTACTCGCACATTTCACCTAACCCACGTCGGTTTTCTTTATTGACAGGGGCCAACGGACGCAACGCTCGCCCCACTTGTGAAAACGCAAGAGTTCGTGCAAGTGGTTGAAACATAATTGCATCTCACTGCACGTGCCACCTTTTACCGGTAGTTCGCATTTCCGGAGGGTGCAGCCATCGCTATGGAGTTTGCCTAAGAGCGCTCCGGCGAGCTGCCGAAGGCAATTGGCATAGGGTCCATCGAAAACTTTGATCGCTCCGGAATGGACGCTGGCCTTTCAATATCCAAAAGGAGAAGTCCGATGTCATCTTCGCGTTTTCTAACTTGCCCGTTTATGTCGCGTCTCGTTTTCCACATGGCGCTCGCCATGCTTTGCGCTCTGGCATTTCCGGAGTCCGGTTATGGCCAATCCACTTTCGGTACCGTCCTCGGCACCGTGAAGGACCCCTCGGGCAGTGTAGTCCCTGGCGTCAAAATCGATCTCCTCAACACCGGTACTAACGGAAATCGTTCCACCGAGAGCAAGAGCGACGGGTCGTACGAGTTTGTCAACGTCGAGATTGGAACTTACAAGCTGCAGACCGAAGCCACCGGCTTCCAGTCGGCGCAGTTCAGGCCGTTCGACGTGATGTCGCGCGCAAAGGTTCGCATCGACATCGATCTGCAGGTATCTTCCCAGGTGACTACGGTCAATGTGGAGGCTGTCTCGGTAGTGCAAACAGATTCCTCCAATGTGGCGGAAACCAAGGGCAGCCTGGAATTGACGAATCTTCCCGTGGCCATTGGGACACGTTCGGCCGGCTCCACCAGCGCCTTCGCCACGTTGACGGCACAGCCCGGCGTACAGATCGACAGCAACAACAACATCGCGGTTGCCGGCGCGGGACCTTCCCAGCTTTCGGTCAGCATCGATGGCATCAGTTCCGTGGGGCCGGGAACTTTGGGCGCGCTCGCCGAACTGTTCCCATCTTTCAACTCCATCGAGGAGATCAGGATCAGCGAAACGTTGAACCCGGCGGAGTTCGGTGGCGTCGCCGATATCACTACCATCTCCAAGTCTGGCACCAACGCGTTCCACGGCGGTCTATTTGAGAACGTTCAGAACACCAATTTCAACGCGGCGGATTTTTTCAGCAACACCGTGACGGAAGATAAACTGAACAACTTCGGTATCTACATGGGCGGGCCGGTCATTATTCCAAAACTGTACAACGGCCGGAATAAGACGTTCTTCTTCGGAAGCTTCGAAGTGCTGCGATTGCCGAAGACGGAAACCTATGTCAACAGTGTTCCCACGCTAGCGATGCGGAACGGCGATCTGTCCGCGTATCTCGATCCGGCAAATGGCGGCGCTGCGAACGCGCTGACGGGTTACGCGAACAACATAATTCCCGCAAATCAGTTGAATCCTTACACTCAGAAGTTGCTGAACTTCCTCTACCCTTTGCCTAACTTCGGCGCTCCGGGCGCCATCTCGAATAACTATCTCGGCACGTATGCGATTCCCATTAACAGCGCCCAGGAAGACATTCGCATCGATCAAAGCCTGGGAACGAAACATTCGATCTTTGTCCGTTACACCTATAAGAATCGCCGGATCGAATCGCCTCAGGGGCAGGGCTTCTATCCCAGCAACCCCAGTTCACCGCTGATCGGTGGTGTATCGCGGCCGGAGATCTACCATTCTCTCGCCACGTCCTATAACTGGGTAATTACTCCCAGCATTGTCAACGAACTACGCGGCGGGTTTAGCGTGGTTTCTCGAAACGTCACCGACGGCGTAACGTCGCAGCAAGCCGCGAATGTCTTGGGGCTCACCACTGGTCCTGGCGCTCTGCCGGGAACTCTCCCTCCCGGATATGACGCTCCGGCGATATCAATCGCCGGATTCATGGGATATCAGGCGCAATCCAACGACTTGAATCCCCACGAAGGCACTTATCAGGCGGTAGACAGCGTGACTTGGACTAAAGGTAAACACACCTTCAAGTTTGGTGGCGACTGGCGCTACCTCAGCAGTCTCAACACACAGGTTTTTAACAACTATCGGATGGGCGCTTATCAGTTCAATGGCTCGGTGACGAGTGGGTTGCTCGGCGGCGGCGCCGCCACTCCTATTGCTGCGTTTCTGCTTGGTTATCCGGACCTGACTACTATTGCTACCGTCATCAACCCAAACACGGACGCCTATTCGAGTTCCTATGCTCTTTTTGCGCAAGACGATTTCAAGGTTTCGCAGTCCCTCACCATCAACTACGGCCTGCGCTGGGAATACCATCCAGCATTCAAAGACCGAAACGACAACGTTGTGAATTTCGATCCGTATTACAGCAGCACGATTGATGGTCAGGTGGTCAAAGGCGCTGTCATTCTGCCCAATCAAGCTGCCTTTGCCAATATCAATCCGGGATTTGTGCAATCGATCGCCCCAACTCCGCTGATCACCGCTGCGCAGGCTGGCGTCTCGGACCGGCTGCGCCGGTCCTCGCTTAGAGATTTCGCGCCTCGCATTGGCTTTGCCTGGCGCATCGGCGGGAGCAATAAGACGGTGCTGCGCGGCGGATACGGGCGATTCATCGAATCTTTGCTGAGCGGGACGGCGATCGACGGGTGGTCGGTTGGTTCCAGCGACGTCGGATTTTTCTCCAACTCTCTAGGCACGAATGGACTGCCCATCTACTCGCTTCCGTACTCCTTCCCCGCAAACATTGCTCAGCCCGGATCGCAGTTCTTTGATCTGGCTTCTGAGATTAAATATAAGGATCCGATTGTCGAGGAGTGGAACCTGACTCTGGAGCAGGATGTGGGAAAGGGGGTCGGGCTGCGTGTTTCCTACGATGGCAACCATGCGTATAACATTCCGACCGTGACGAACGCCAACCAGCCTCCAGTGAACAGTTTGGGCTTCAATGACCCAGCGACGCAGGCCGCCATTCCCTTCCCGTTGCTCTCCTATATAGCGACTTCCAACAATCTCGGCTTCGCTAACTACCATGCAGGGACCATCTCGGTTCACAAGCGCAGTTCCAACCTGCGATTTGAAATCAGCTACACCTACACGCGGAATCTGTCAAACGTCAATGGGGCTCCTATCGCGAGCGCCAGTAACTACGCCAACGAATTTGGCAATACGTTGTCAGATCCCTATCATCCGGGTGTCGACTACGGAAACGTACCGTTTTCTCGCCGCGAGCGCGTCTTAGCGACATTTCTCTATGAGCTGCCGTTCGGGAAAGGCCAGACTTTCCTAAACAGCAGCAGCGTCCTGGATTGGCTTGTAGGTGGCTGGGAACTGAGTGGAGTCTTGCTCTTCCAAAGCGGGCCGTTTATGTCGGTAGCAACCCTCAACGATCCGTCTGGCACTGGCTATAACATCTTTGGTTCCCTATATGGAAACGGCGGCCGTGCCGATACGGTGGCGGGTGTCAAGCCTTACGCCGGCCAATCGATCAACCAATGGATCAATCCCAACGCTTTTGTCGATCCGGCTAATAACATTGGACGATTCGGCAACTCCACGTCCGGCGATGTCGTCGGCCCCGGAACGCAAGCTGTTTCCCTGTCGCTGCTAAAGCGGTTTACGTTGAAAGAGCGTGTTCACGCCGTGATTGGGATGCAAGTATCCAACGCATTCAATCATGCGAACTTTGCGCCACCGAACAACCTGACGTTGGGCGTCCCGGCCTTTGGTCAAATCACTTCTCTGCAATCGGCGGAGGGCGCTGGGCCGCGGCAGATTCAGTTGACCGGGCGCTTGACGTTCTAGTGGTTGGTGGGGGGCGACAGCGCCATCAGGTCCGGCTTTGGAGTAGCGCCTCCGTCTAACCCAACGTCTAGCCCTGAACGTAAGTGAGGGGATTGCGCCCGGTCCCGTCACTGACGTTCAGGCTGGACATGGTTAACATGGTTCTGAAGTGAAACTTCCACTGATCGCGCTCGCTGTCTCGCTGGCCAGCCTCGTCACCAGCGCTGCGGAACCTCTGCTGGGAACCTGGCGTCTGGACCGCCAGGAAGTCAACGGCACGCCCATCAACTCCGAGCCGATGACGCTGAAAATCTCGCCCTCCGGAGACAAGCTGTCCTTCGCTTTCTCCGTGCCGGTGAACAACGTGTACTTCGTCAGCATGAGCTATACCGCTAAGCTCGACGGCAGCGATGCTGATGTCAAGAACGCGCAAGGCGACAAAGTCGGCACGATCCAAATCAGCCCGGCCGGCCCATCCCAGTACAAAATCCTGATAAAGGGAGCGAACCGGCCCGACAGTACCGGTAAGCTGACTGTCTCAGCGGATGGCAAAACCCTGACTAGCGAGTCCGACACCGCACAGAAAGGCCCCTACGGACGGCCCATCCATTCGCGCCAGCTTTTCTCGCGCGAGTGAGTGGTGCGATGTGGCTCTTCTGCGCCGCTATATCCACAGACCCCAGCAACTCGCGTTTCGCAAGCTGAATTTCGAGCTGCACCTCTGGGCCGGTATCGCATTGACTGTGTACCTGATTGTTATCGGCGCCAGCGGATCGATCCTGGTATTTCGTGCGGAGCTGGAGCGGCTTTGCGGCCTGAAGCCTTGGCAAGAGATCCATGCGCAAGGACCACTGGCGGACATTGTGACCGTGGTGGAGAACTTGCGGGCGGCTTATCCGCGCAGCCACATTTCCTCAGTGGAAGCGCCCAACATTTCCAACTCGAATTTTGTTGCGATCCTGGAAGGCCGAGGGGGACAAATTAAAGTCGCGTGCGGGCCCACGGACGGCAAAATATTAGGCGAGTTCCCCAAGGAGTCCAACTGGCTGGACGTGCTCGCCGATCTGCACGCCACGCTACTGATTCATAGCACTGGCCGCCTTTGGAACGCCACCGGGGCCGCGTTTCTGCTCTTGTTGAACGCCACCGGCTTGGTTATCTGGTGGCCGGGCATCCGCAATTGGAAGCGCGCGCTGAAGGTCGATCCCAGAAGAACCTGGCGCCGGATCAACTTCGATCTGCACAGCGCAATCGGATTCTGGACCATCCTGATCGTATCGTTTTGGGCATTCAGCGGCATCTATTTCGCGTGGCCTCGGCAGGTTTTTCTTTTCGTGAATTCGTTTTCTCCCATTGTTAGTGCTCGTCCTCCGGCCATTACTATTTCGCCCGAGAGTGGCGCTTCGGCTATCGATCTCCGGGCACTGGTGGAGCGGGCGCGCACCATCGACCCTGGCACTCAGTTAGCCGGGATTGCGTTTCCCTACAGCCGGAGAGTTCCAATCGCAATTCTCATGCGCAGGCGCAACACCGCGGGCCGCGAGTACATAGACTCCGTGTACTTCAACCCGTATACGGATCAGTATATTTCGATCTGGCGCTACGGAGTAAATCAAAGCCTCGGCGACTGGATCGTCTGGTTGCAGATTCCGTTGCACTTCGGTACGTATTGGGGCTGGACGGTGAAGCTGGTCTGGGCCGCCGCGGGCATGGCCATTCCGCTGCTTGCGATCACCGGACTACTGATGTATTGGAATCGATGGCTGCGCAGGAAATGGAAGCGCGTGCACCGGCCCAGGGCGGCTGCGGCGGCGAATTTGCCGGCGCGTATCCCCGACTGAGAATTCTAGTAACCTATTCTTCTTTGTGTAACGTTTATGCTAGGCTAATCGACATAACACCATGACTGAAACTCCTCCCCTGCACGCCGCCACAGTAGCGCAAACCAACTCGGCTAGCCGCGATATTGCAACCACGATTCACCCTTACACGAATCTGAAACTGCACGAGGCGGAAGGTCCATTCGTGGTGGTGGAAGGCGATGGAGTTTTTGTCCGCGGCCAGGATGGCAAGAAGTATCTCGAAGGGCTGGCAGGCCTGTGGTGCGCGAGCCTGGGATTTTCCGAGCGCCGCCTGGCCGAGGCCGCCTACCGCCAGATGCTAAAGCTGCCTTTTTATCACACTTTCGCGCATAAGACCACGGATATTGGCATCGCGCTCGCTGAAAAACTGTTGAGCCTGGCGCCGGTTCCGATGTCGAAAGTGTTTTTTGTGAACTCCGGCTCGGAAGCCAATGACACGGCCGTCAAGCTGGTTTGGTATTTTAATAATGCGCTCGGACGCCCCGCCAAGAAAAAGATCATCAGCCGCGCCAAGGCTTATCACGGGGTAACGGTGGCCAGCGCCAGCCTCACCGGCCTGGCCAACAATCATCGCGATTTCGATTTGCCTATCGCCGGCATCCTGCATGTGGAATGTCCCCACTTCTACCGCTATGGGCTGCCTGGCGAATCGGAACAGGCATTCGCCAGCCGCATGGCCGATTTGCTGGAGCAGCGCATTTTGAAGGAAGGCCCCGAGACGGTTGCGGCCTTCATCGCCGAGCCCATTATGGGCGCGGGCGGCGTAATTCTGTCTCCCGAAACATATTGGGATAAAATCCAAGCGGTTTTAAGAAAATATGATGTGCTGCTGATTGCCGATGAGGTGATTTGCGGGTTTGGCCGTACGGGCGAAATGTGGGGTTCCACCACATTCGGGATCAAGCCGGACATGATCACCTGCGCCAAGGCGCTGTCCGCCGCGTATATGCCGATAGGCGCCGTAATGGTTTCCGAGGCAATCTACAACGCGATGGTCAAGCAGTCTGAAAAGATCGGCGTCTTTAGCCACGGCTTTACCTTCGGCGGTCATCCCGTTAGCTCGGCCGTCGCTCTCGAGACGCTTCGAATCTACGAAGAAGACGACATTCTTTCTCACGTCCGGCGCATGGCGCCACTCATGCAAGGCGGCTTGCGGCGGTTCGCGGACCACCCATTGGTTGGTGAAGTCCGTGGAATCGGACTCATCGGAGCAGTCGAGCTGGTGGCCGACAAGGCAACCAAAGCGCCATTCGATGCGGCTCAGGGTGTGGGTCCGTTTTTAGTCAAGCGCGCCCAGCACCACGGCCTTATTCTACGGGCCCTGGGAGACACCATCGCGTTTTGTCCCCCGCTGATTATCCAGCCAGCCGAAATCGATTTGATGTTCGAGCGCTTCGCGCTCGCTCTTCAAGATACCTTGGAGATGGTTCGCGAGCGCGGCTTAGCGGCCAGCGCGCTGGTTTCATAGTTACCGAGCCGCGACCGTCAGGGAGCGGTAGCGTTCGGAGTGTTTCAGAACGTCGGCGGGGTGTTGATCCAGAGGACAAGCGTCTCCAGCCTCCCCGGATTGATCCAACGATGCGGTGTCTTGCTGGCGAAATAAAAACTATCGCCCGCGCGAAGCTGGAATTTCTCGCCCGCCAATTCGATGTCTAAACTCCCGCGCACCAGATACAAAAACTCCTCGCCCTCGTGCGAGTAGGATTCGCCGCTGCCCGCTCCCGGAGCCAC
>DATFZA010000666.1:0-3232 GCA_035314765.1 Bryobacteraceae bacterium | reverse complement strand
GGATCGGCGGCAAGCAGCCTATGCCGCGCGGCGGCAGCGGCACATGACAGCATTTCTGCGCGGCGAGCATCCCGAGCCGCCGACAGACACCGGCACCGAGAAGCGGCGCGGCGGCAGCGCCATCACCGACAAGCGGCAATTCCGCCTCGATCTCTGACACGCACCGAGCGACTTTCCAGAAACCGCCTTATACGACAAATGCTGCGCGCTTGCGCCTGATCTTGCCAGGGCACAAGATGTAGGTCTCAAACTCCTTGATCGCCACCAACCAGCTTCCAAAATGGCTGAAAATACGTCGAGGCAGGAGATGCAGGAACAGATTCGTCGAGCCGTTGCGTTCATGGCTGCTGCCCGGATTGGGCAGCGCAGGCCCGGCCACGTCTACAGCTACCACGAAGGGCGGCATGTCCCCTTCTCTGGGAGCGGTAGCAATGCGTTCGACTATGAGGCTGGTGCGCACATCAGCGGGAGCGCCAGCTCGCTTTTTCACTATGGCGTCGGTTCCCACATCAGCCTTTCGATTACAGGCAACAGTTTCTCCGGGTTCGACCACGATTCCGGGAATCACTTCAATGGCAAGGTCTCCGGCTCATCAGTCCAAATTTATGACTACGGCGAGGGGAGCTACTTCAATTACAGCGTTTAGTGACAATCCACAGGGTCAAGTTCCTGCATTGCCGATTGGTCGGGTTGCAGGCGGCAAGATCACGGATGATGGTCAATACCTATTGTTGCAGACGGTTCAATCTGACGGTCAGGATATCATCCTCGCGCTTCAGCGCGAGCAACTGATGCCATTGGTGGATATGGCCGCGCTGGGTTTTGCGCAGAGCAACAAAGCTTTGAATGTCCCTTCCGAGCAGATGGCAGCGTTTGACGTAAGTTGGTGGGAAATCGGCTTCGACAAGGCAACGCAACGAGCGGTGCTATCCCTGACGTTTGGTGCTGGTGGCCGGTTGGATTTTCTGCTGGCAAAGGGTATGCCGGAGCAGCTTTTCGAAACCTTGCAAGCCCATGTCGGGCAGACGCTAGCCGAGAAACCAAACAAGCCTCTAAATTAAATTAGACATGTCGATGTGGCGGCAGCAGCGGCGAGCGGCGGAACGGGAAGGGCGCAGATATTTCGAGCGCCACGGGATACCACCCACGCGCGACATCGTTCCATTGATTCTCCAAACTCGTAAGCTAATCGGCGTGCTATCAAACGAGCGCAATGAACGCCGAGCTTCCGATGCGGCCGAGCTGGCCTTCAAGGGCCTTGATACGTCGATAGCCAACCATCCGACTGAGGTGTCGCTAGATTGCCGAAAGGGATGCTCATTCTGCTGTTACAGTATGGTTGTCGCCTCTGCACCTGAAGTCTTCCGCATTGCGCAGATCGTCCGTCAGCGGGCGGGGGAAAGGCTCGCCGCGACAGTGCAACACATCGGACAGGCACATCAGGCGACGGTGGGACGCGATGAGGACGGACGGTTGCAGGAGCGGAGACCGTGCGCGTTATTGCTAGATGGAATCTGCACCGTTTATCCCGTCAGGCCACTCGTTTGTAGGGCGATGGCCAGTCACACGGTCGCCGCTTGCGAAAGCGCCTTCAGCGATGGCGTGACCAATATACCAGTGCCTGCGTCAATGTTTCTTCTGAAGGACGCGCACGCCTATTGCTTGCTCGCGGCTTTGCGTGCCTGCGGCCTATCCATCAACACTTATGAATTGAATCACGCCATATGGACTGTTTTGAACGCGGAGCATGCCGAGGAGCGTTGGCTGGCGGGCGGGGATATTTTTGACGGAGTTGATACCCGTCAGCCCCCCGAAGTCGGTTTTCTGGAGACTTTGATTGCGGCCGCTCGCGGTCACTAATTGAATAAGGCCCACCGTGTCGCCACGGCAGGCCCGGTAACAACCGAGAGCGGGAGGCTGGCAAACTAGCGGGCCGTAAATGCGGGCAGCCTATCCGTGCGAAACTCAAGAATTACGCAAAGAAATTAGGGACCTGCAAACAAAGGGCTTTTCCTTTGCATAAGATACCGCCATAAGTCGGGCATGATTTACGGGTATGCACGGGTATCGACGGACGGCCAGAGCGTGGCCGCGCAGGTGGCTGCCTTGAAGGCCGCCGGAGCCGGTCAGGTGTTCCGCGAAGTGGCGAGCGGCGCCAAGACCGACCGCGCCCAGCTTCGCCGCGCCCTCGCCCAGCTCGACGCCGGCGACGTGCTGATGGTGACGCGGCTTGACCGCCTTGCCCGCTCGACCCGCGACCTGTTGAACACCCTTGCCGCCATCACGGGCAAGAAGGCCGGTTTCCGCTCGCTAGGCGACGCGTGGGCAGACACCACCACATCACACGGACGCCTCATGCTGACCGTGCTAGGCGGCCTCGCAGAGTTCGAGCGCGACCTGATCCGGGCGCGGACGAGCGAAGGGCGAGAACGCGCCAAGGCGCGAGGCGTCAAGATGGGGCGACCGCACAAACTCACCCGGCACCAGCAGAAAGAGGCGATCAAGCGGCGCGACCGGGGCGAGGAATCGCTGACTGAGATTGGCCGCAGCTACAATGTCAGCGCGGCGACGATTTCGCGACTGGTGGCGGTATGAACGTCACGGGGCCGCCGCAGCCGCAGACATGGCGAATGTCGGCGCAATGGATTCAAGGACAACCGCAGCCGCAGCCCGCGCCAAGCCAGCCGGTGCAGTCTTCTTGGGTAATTTCGCCGCAATGGATCGAACACCGCGACATTCGCAAGGAGTATCGCGAGGAACGCGAAAGCGAGATGGCGGCGGATTTGGAAGCAGCCAAAATAGGTGAAAGCTCGGCGGTAGCGTTCGCTCAAACGGCCATCAAGTCCGGATTTATCCTCAATGGTGGCGGCATGATAGCCATCCCGGCCATCGTGGCGCTGTTCAACCTAGATGCCGAAAAACTGCTTCATCAGCTCTTCCTAACCGGCGGCCTATTCGTTGGTGGCCTGTGTAGCGCGTCCATTGCAAGTATCTGCGCATTTTTCGCGTTAGCGCACAAAGCCGACACCTTCTATTCCGGCGCTGTGGGCACCGCCCGTCGGCTTCAGGGAAAATATTTTCCGCTGCAGACTCAGCTGGAGAGTGCCGAGTTCTCGGCTACTTTTCGCCGGCCGATCGCTTGCGCTCGTAGTCTTCGAGCCACGGCTCCATGAGCTGGTCGAATTCCTCCATCTGTTCGTCGGTGTAGGATTCTGGCGCGCAGTTTTCCAGC
>DATFZA010000665.1:0-7355 GCA_035314765.1 Bryobacteraceae bacterium | reverse complement strand
CTGGACGTGCACATTGCCTGGCTAAGGCAAAAGCTGGAGGACGATCCGCAATCGCCGCGCCACATCCACACTGTGCGTGGGACCGGTTACCGGTTTTCTCCGTAATCGCCTTTACACTCCTTAACATCAAGCGCGCAACGCTATTGATCGCTCCGCCGTTCCAACTGTTAAGGAGCTGTTATTCATGATTCGAAGTACCCTTTCGACGATCGTCCTTATGGCCGCGGCCAGTCTGAGTGTGCCCGGCCAAACCACGGCCACTCCTACCATGCCGACCGTCGCGGATCTGGGCGCGCAGCGTGTAGCGCGCCTGACCAAACTACTCACTTTAACGTCTGCGCAACAAACGGACGCCACGATGGTATTTACAACGGAACTTACTGCGCTGGCCACTATCGACACCGCGCGGCAAACGGCCTACACGGCTTTGCAGACGGCGATCAAAGCCAACGACACCGCTGGAATCGCAACTGAAGCCACTCAACTCGGCAGCCTCACTACGCAAGCGGTCACTGCCACTGCCACGGCTGACGCGGCGTTCTACGCCACGCTGACCTCCGCGCAACAGACTATTTATAACGAGCTGAAGTCATCCGGTCTCGATGGTCCAGGAGGCCCGGGAGGGCCTGGCGGTCCCGGCGGTCCGCATCATTAGCGCGTTTCTGAGCCGCGACCGTGAGGGAGCGGGCGCCCACGATCGCTATCGCCCGCTCGGCTCCGTTTCCGAGCCGCGACCGTGAGGGAGCGGGCGCCCACGATCGCTATCGCGCACTCGGCTCCGTTTCTGAACCGCGACCGTGAGGGAGCGGGCACCCACGTTCCCGCCGGTCCGCATACACTAACGCACTCGGCCCCGTTTCCGAGCCGCGACCGTGAGGGAGCGGAGCGGGTGCTACTAGTCTTACCGCGCGCCTCAAACTGACACCAAGCTGCGGGCCGCCGTGCGTCCCGCCGCCGCCCTACTGAGCCAGTTTGTGCCACGGTAATCGGGAGCAGACATTGGCTCTGCTCCTGTCCTCACGTCCGCTTCCGCCGCACCGCCTCCACATAACTCTCAAGCAACTTTTCCGTCATCACCGTCATGTCCTTTTGCGACACCACCAACGCGCGCGCCCGCTCCGCCAACTCCGCGGCCCTCCGCTCATCCGCCAGCAACTCCAACACCCGCGCCGCAAAATCTTCCGGCGTGTCGGCCAACAGGCACCCCTCGCCATTCCGCGTAACCAGCCCTTCCGCGCCCACCTTCGTCGACACCACCGGAATCCCCGCGGCAAAAGCTTCCAGCAACTTCACCCGCATCCCGCTCCCGCTCAAGATCGGGCACACAAATACCGCATACCGGCTCAGCGGCTCGCGAATGTCCTCCACAAATCCCAGCAGATCGATCGCCTCCGCCGGCCCCGGCAAAGAATACCTTGGTGGAGGGTCCGATCCCGCTACCACCAGCCGCGCATCCGGACACTTCTTCAAAATGAGCGGCAGCGCCAACCGGCAAAACCAATTCAGCGCTTCCTGATTGGGCGGATGCCGGAAGCTCCCGATAAACAAAATGGTATTCAGCTCGCGCCCCGCCGGTTGAAATTGATAGCGCGCCGTATCGATGCCCGCTCGCAAATCGTCGTCGACTTTGCCCACAAGTTCCGGACAAAACGACAGCAGAAACTGCCCGTTATCCGGGCTGCAAACCTGCACGCGATCGAACTTCGGCAGCGTCGTCAACTCATACCGCAGCGCACGCAGGTATTCGAACGCCGCCTTGGCCTTGCTCAGCCCCCGTAAACCCGGCAGCGCGCGCCCGATGGATTGGAAGTACACATCGTGCTCAAACAAAATACACGGAATGCGTTTTAAGTCCAATCGGTATTGCGCCAGCGCCGTGTACTCGATCTGCACCACATCGATCTGGCGTCTGAAAATCTCGCGGTGGATCAGCCACTCCAAATCCTGGCTCGCATACTCGCGCACCGCATGCGGCAAAGGCGAACCAAACTCCTTTTTCCGCCCTTGGAGCCGGATGACGTACTCGACCGATACGCAACGCTCTTCCAATTCCCGATGCGGCGCACGCTGATATTCGTGGTCCAGCAGCACAATCAGATGCAGCGGGCAAAGCTCACCCAGCAGCGTCGTCGTCTGATACATAAATACGCCGCCGCCGTGCGTGGGCGGCACAATCGGGTACGGCGAAATGAACAGCACGTGTGGTCGCGCGTCGTTGGGAGAAAGCAAATCGAACCGGTCCCGGTAATAGGCGCCCAGTGGCCGCCGGAACGCCTCGTCATCGTCGATCTCAGCCAGCGCCTGGGTCCGCCGCCGCGAACCAACCGCCTGCAACAACTGCCCAAGAGACCGCCACAGTCCCCCAAAGTTCGCGCGCTGCGGAGAATCTCCCAGCACCACGCTCACCACTGCACCGGCCCACAAGAAGAAAAAATGCGAGCCCAGCAGGTTCCATTGATGTATGTTCTTCCAGCAAAACAGAATGAAGTTCTTCTTCAACACCGCCTCAATCTGCTCGCGCCGGAAGTGTTTCCCGATCGTGCCCCGATGCTCGTGATACACCACGCTACGCGGCTCGTAGAAACTCTTCCAGCCGCGTTTCCACGCCATGTATCCGAGATCGGTGTCTTCGAGGTAAAACGGCGCCAGTAGTTCGTCGAAGCCGCCCAGCTCCAAAAACTTCTTGCGGTCAATCGCGCACGATCCGCCCCCGCCATAGAGACACGGATACCGTTCTTTGATCGCGTTGTCCAGACGATGACGCACCCGCAGACCGCCGTTTTCCCACCAGCCTTGGGTCAGTCCCGTTTCCTCACGCACGCGATTGGGATCGGTGAAGAAAATCTGGCAGCCGACGGAAAAGACGGTTTCATCCGTGAACCCTTCGAGTAGTGGCGCCAAAAAATCCGGCTCCACGCGCATATCGCTGTTCAGCAACACGACGATGTCGTTCTGCGCCGCCGCAAAGCCCGCATTTGAGCCTCCGCCAAATCCCAGATTGCTCTCGAGCGCCAGCAGCCGTACTTCCGGAAAATGGCTGCGGACAAACTCCGCGCTGCCATCGCTCGAAGCATTATCGACAACAATGATCTCGTTGTTCGGATTGCCTGAAAGCGCGCGAACGACATACGGCAGATACTTGTCGAGCAGATCGCGCCCGTTCCAGTTAGGGATGACGACGCTGGCCGCATCAGTCCGCGGACGCGTCGAAGCAGGCAGCGTGTGCCTGCGCCGGCGAAACAAATCGGAAAGCGCCAACGCCAGCAACGGCGCCAGAATCAGGAGAGGCGAGAGAATCAGCGAGGGCAAAGACCGGAGAACCCGCCATCCCGCCGCGGCGAATCCTCTCATGCGTCTTCAAGCGCGGGGCCGATTCCAGCCGCGCGGCCCAACTTTACCCACCGCGACGAGCGCGCGAAGTTCAGTAACTCCGCCAGCCGCTGCCGTTCCGCCTCCGTCTTCTGCGCCCACTCCGTTCGTTCCACCACCGTTTGCTCGGCGGTCTCCAGCAGCGCCACACACTTGGCCAGCTCTTCAATGCGCCCGGCCAGATCGGCCCTCAGCCGCTCGATCGCGGCCTTGCTATCGGCGTCCACTTGCTGCGCCCAAGCCGTCCGGCCTTCTAACTCTCCCTCGATTTCCCGCAGCCGCGCTTCGTACGCTCTCGCCATCTCTTCCAATTCCGCATTCAAGCTCACGATGCGCTCCCGCGCTTCCGCCAGTTCCCGATCCAAAAGCAAAGCCCACTGGTTATGTTCTTTGAGTTCCTTCTCCGACTTGCGGAACAGCTCCTTCGTATCGCCGTGCCATTTCTTCTCATTCGCCAACTGCTCTTCCAGCAGCTTGATATGTTGCTCGCGTTCCCACAGCAGATTCGCCGCCCGCGGAACGTAGACAAATGAGGATTCCGGCGCGGGTTTCTCCCGCCCGCACACCGCGATCAGAAAGTGCGACGTGTCGGCGCTACCGGCGCTTGAATCCATGCGCGCATCCGCCGGCCAAAAGCCTTTCGGCGGATAAAACGCAAACGACCGAACATGATTTTGCACCAACAGGGACACCTTGCCGAACACCCGCCGCAGCGCGGCAACGAACTCCTCTGGCGTGAACTCATGCTCGTGATACGGATTGGCGCCCGTCTCGCCGCGCGATTCATTGTAGTAAAGCTGATTCGGCGAAGACACGATCAGCAGACCCTGCTCAGTCAGCACGCGCGCACACTCATCCAGAAAGCCCGCCTGATCCTTGAGATGCTCGATCACTTCGAACGCCACCACCGTATCGAAGGACGCATTGCGAAACGGAAGTTGTGTGCAGCTCCCAGCAACGAATCGCAAGTTCACTGACGAAAAATTCCGGCTGGCGTATTCGATGGCCGCGGGAGATAAATCCAGGCCGGTTACCGATTGCGCCGTCAGCGACAGCTCGGCCGATCCGTAGCCGCTCCCGCAACCTGCATCCAACACCTTGCAACCTTGCACATAGCGGCGGGCAAAAGCGTAACGGGAAAAGTGCTCGGCCCAGAGATCGTCGTTCACTTGGCCGGGAATCACTCGCTCCCCGGTGAACTCAAGCAAGCTTTCGCTCCACCGGGCCAGCTTGCCCCAAACGCCGGTTCACTTGAACCCGGCACGGCAGGTGCATATGGCCGTACACTTCCGCTTCGCCAGGCGCCATCTGCACAGCAATCGCATTGTCCACCCAGTCGCACATGCGATAGCTGCGCAATGTCCCGTCCGCAATGGCCGGCGAAAAGGAGAATACCGACGGATAGATGTGGGGGATCTGCAAATGAAAGTCCACCGTGTACACGTCCCCGGCAGCCATCGGCGGCAAGTCTGTTTCTTCCCGCGCCGTATTGGTGCCCGCGAAATCGAGACCCATATGGTTGCGCATCATGAAACCGACCACCGGCAGCAGAATATCTTCGTGAGCCTGCACGCTGATCCGCACGATGATGTTGGAATCCGGTTCGAGCAGTGCGAGCGGCTGTCCCGCCGGATCGAGCACCGCGATCCCCATCACCTCCGCCCGCCGATCGCCGAAGCGATGATCGATATTCGGAAGCACATCCACGATCTCGGGCGCCATCACCCGTGCGTGGCTAACTGTCCCGATCTCGGTGTGGCGCGCCGTGAGATAGGCGGAATCCTTCTCAATCATTGCCGCCAGATATTGCGTGACCACCGCTTCTGGTTCGCCCAGCAGTTTCACCGCACCGTTCTCGAGCCACAACACCCGGTCGCCGATCGCTTTCACTTCGCCGGCGGCATGGGAGACGAAGAGAATGGTCACGCCGTTCTGCCGCATCTCGTGAACCTTGCGCAGACAGCGTTGCCGGAAGTAAATGTCGCCGACGGATAGGGCTTCATCCACCAGCAACACATCCGGCTCGACGTGAATCGCCACGGAAAAGGCCAGCCGGATGGCCATGCCGCTCGAGTAGGTCTTCACCGGGTGATCCATGAACTCGCCGATCTCGGCGAAGTCCGCGATCAATGGAAACTTCCGGTCAATCTCGCGCTTGCTCAATCCCAGGATCGCGGCGTTCAGATAGACGTTATCGCGACCCGTGAACTCCGGATTGAAACCCGAGCCAAGTTCCAATAAAGCGGCAACGCGCCCCTGCACATTCACTATCCCGGAACTGGGTTGCAGAATGCCCGCCACGATCTGGAGCAAGGTGCTCTTGCCCGATCCGTTCTCTCCGACAATGCAGAAAGTCTCACCGCGATGAATCGAGAACGAAACATCCCGCAGGGCCCAAAAATCTTCGTGATAACTCTTCTGATTGAGGGTAAGGAGTTCCTTCAGCCGCGCGCTGGGAGTGTTGTAGATAGGATAGCTTTTTGAGACCTGCCGGAACGCTATGATGCTGTCGGACACTGACTAGACTCTATCGGGAGGGAGGGTGACGTGTCAAACCGGCCAAACTGAGGGAAGAGAAAGTGAGAAAGTCAGGGCGCCCGCCAACCCCTGCTCCGAGCCTCTCGAACAATACGCTAGCGGCTAGGCGCCGCCAATCCGGCCTCGCTGTTGAAGCCTTACGGATGCGGGTTACGAGACGCTTGGGGTCGAGAAAGCTGGTAGCCGCCCTGACTGGTGTTCGATATCTATCGTGCTACCTCCTTGTCAGGTTATGTCACCAGAACCAGCCACCCTTCGGCCAGTTCTGTTGTTAGCCTATCTTAATGTCTTGGATGTGTCAAGTGGTGTGTTAATGGGATATGAAGAAGGCGACAGTATGCGTTTTCGTACCCCGCGATGGATTAGACGGCAAGCGGTGCCCCCGACGAAAAACGTTGCGTCCCCTTTATCGGCAACGTCTTAAATTGCTATGCTGGTAGCAGATGCCGGTGTAGCTCAGGTGGTTAGAGCGACGGTCTCATAATCCGTAGGTCGCAGGTTCAACTCCTGCCGCCGGCACCAACCAATAACTCATAGAGCCGATTGAGATCCTCCTGAGTAAAGTACTCGATCTCGATCCGGCCTGCCTGAGCTGATTTTTCAACGATCCGCACGCGAGTTCCCAGGGCGGATTCTAGATCCCGCACTGCAGCCTTCACATTGGGGTCCTGAGCTGGCTCCTGCGCTTCCTGCTTGGGCGGCTCGTTGGACTGCTGGACCAGTTTCTCGATCTGCCGGACGGAATAACCGAGCTGCGCAGCCTTCTGAGCCAGTTCCACTTGCCGCTCTTCGGTTAACAGGCCCAAGAGTGCACGGCCGTGGCCCATGGAAAGCTTACGCTCTGCAAGTAGTAGTTGTACTGCACTCGGAAGCCGGAGCAACCGGATCAAGTTTGTGATCGTGGTCCGATCCTTCCCCGTCCGTTCGGCGATCTGTTCGTGACTCAAGCTCATCTCACTGCTCAGGCGGGAAAGTGCCTCCGCTGTCTCGATCGGATTCAGATCTTCGCGTTGAATATTTTCGACTAGAGCGAGTTCCAGCAATTGGTCGTCGGCGTAGTCCTGAACAACCACCGGGACTTCATCGAGGTCGGCGAGCTTGGCCGCCCGAAGGCGCCGTTCACCCGCGATCAGTTCGTAGTGCTCGCCATTCTGCCGTACGATCAAGGGCTGAATGATCCCGTTGGCCTGAATCGAGTTGGCCAGCTCTCGCAGCCGCTCTGGGTCAAAGACCGTCCTGGGTTGTAGCGGATTGGGTCTGATTTGCGCAACCGGAAGGTGCGTAACTGTCGAGCCGGCCGGAGCAACGGTCGGAGCAGGGGCTGGTGGCTCAGCAGCCTGGGGCAGCAGGGCGGAAAGACCTTTACCCAACGCTCTGCGTCTTTCCTGTCTGTTCATGAGCCAAAATCTCCTTAGCGAGTTGGATGTAACTTTCCGCGCCGCGGGAAC
>DATFZA010000664.1:0-3107 GCA_035314765.1 Bryobacteraceae bacterium | reverse complement strand
CCTGCCGGCTTGTTTGTGCGCACACTCAGCTTGAGCACCTTGCCGTTACTGCTCTATGGCGCGTTCCGGCGTTACTTGCAGGCGATTGGCCATGTGCGGCCGGTGATGTTTGTGCTGATCAGCGCCAATCTGATCAACTGGTGGTTCAACTGGCTGCTGATTCAAGGCAATTGGGGCTTTCCGGCGCTGGGCGTGGTTGGTTCGGCGCTTTCCACGTGCCTGGCCCGCGTGTATATGGCGGGGCTGCTGCTGGGCTTCATCTGGTGGTTTGAGCGCGGCAGCGAAGCGGGCCTGCGAAGTTTGATACGGCCGCCGGATGCGAAGCGGCTGCTGCGTCTGATGGGAATCGGACTGCCCGCGGCGGGTCAGATACTGCTGGAGATTGGCGCGTTCGGAGCGGCCGCGATGATGGCCGGACGCCTGGAGCCAGTGGCTCTTGCGGCGCATCAGATCGCCCTAAACTGCGCGGCGTTGAGCTTTATGGTTCCGCTGGGCATTTCTTCCGCGGCTGCGGTTGCCGTGGGCCAAGCCATCGGACGTGGAGAGCCCGATGTAGCGCGTAGCGACGGCTTCATCGCTATCGGACTCGGCTGCGCCTTTATGTCTTGCGCGGCCGTCGCCTTCGTGACCATCCCGGAGCGCATTTTGCAATGGTACACGCGCGACGCCGATGTTCTGCGCGTGGGCGTCTCTCTGTTGGCGATTGCGGCGGTGTTCCAGTTGTTCGACGGAATTCAGGCCGTGGCCACGGGCACGCTACGCGGAGTGGGCAACACGCGGTTACCGATGCTGGTGAATTTCGCCGGCTACTGGATCTTCGGACTGCCGCTCGGTTATGTGTGGTGCTTTCATTACGGCTACGGAGTGCGCGGTCTCTGGTGGGGATTAACCGTGGCGTTGATTGGCATCGCCCTGGTGCTGTTAAACTCCTGGCGAGTGCATTCGCGCGAGTTGGCGCGTTACGCTTGAGTGATTCAAGGAGCAAAGATGATCAAAGTTAGCGTGATGTACCCCAAAGAAGACGGCGCCACCTTCGATATGGCTTACTACAGCAACTCGCACATGCCGATGGTGGAGCAGAAACTGGGTGCCGCGCTGCGCGGCCTGTCGATTGACGAAGGGATCGAAGTTCCCGGAACGCCGCTGGTCTATCTGGCGATGGGGCATTTGCTGTTCGATTCGCTGGCGGCGTTCCAAGCCGCGATGAGCACGCACGGCGCCGCGATGATGGCCGACATTCCGAACTACACCAACTCGCGACCGGCGATCCAGGTCAGTGAAGTGAAGAAGTAGCTACTCTTTAACCTTGCGCTTCTTCCAGCCGCCGAGTTTCAAGGCGGCATTCGCCGCAGCGTCGCGGAGCCGGTCCGCGAAGCCATCGTCGTTCATCGACCTGGCCACCACCATGCCGCCGATGCATAGCGCGGCGATCGCCATGGCGGCCTCGTTGTCTCCAGTGCGCCGGGTAGCGCCCTTCACTTCGCGAGCAAAGAGCGCCACCATCGCCTTGAATACGGTCTCGAACGCCTCTTTCACTCGTTCATCCCCTCGAGCGACATCGCTCGGCAGCGCGACCATGGGACAGGAATTCTCAACGTCGTCGAAATGCGCGCGGGATAAGTAGGCGCGAACGATCTGCGGACCGGCGTCGGGCGATGTGAGGTCGACGTGAACACCATCCCACCGGTGTGCCCAATTGGGATCGGTGAAGAAGCATCCCATCACCTCAGCGAAGAGATCGCTTTTGCTTTGGAAGTAGGTGTAGAATCCACCCCGTGTTAGTCCAGCGTCGGCCATGATGGCATCCACGGAGACGCTGGCGAATCCATTTCGATTGAAGAGACGCCGGGCGCTGTCGACGATTTGCTTGCGAACATGCTCACGATGTCCGGCGGGATAGGGCACTGGCAGGCCTCCTAAGATATGATCTTGATCATATCTTGGGTGCGTGCTTCAATACAACATGATTTCAATCCGGCATGATTCGAACCGTGCGACGCGGCGCCAACTTCTGGCGGGCGCGGTTCTCGCCTGCAACGCCTGGTCCGCCGACCAAGAAGAGATCTCGCACCAAGCGGAGTCTATCCGTCAAGAAAAAATGTTCCGGGCGAGCCGGAAACGCGTCTATGAAGCGCTACTGGATACGAAGCTTTTCGATATGGCGCTGCGCGAGGCTATGAAGTCCATGTCGCTCGAAAGCAAACCGTCGCAGATTGACCGGCAGGTGGGCGGGGCCTTCTCGCTTTTCGGCGGCCACATCCTGGGCCGGCAGGTCGAACTGGTTCCCAATGAGCGGATTGTTCAAGCGTGGCGGACGGCCGATTGGCATCCGGGCCACTACTCGATTGCAAGGTTTGAGTTGATGGAACAGGGCACGGCTACGAAGCTCGTTTTCGACCATACGGGTTTTCCGGAAGGCCAAGGACAACATTTGTTGGAAGGGTGGAACTCACACTATTGGGGGCCGTTGGCGAAGTACGTGGGTTAAACGTGGCGTCATAGACACGTGCGCATCCGCTCCCTGACGGTCGCGGTTCGGAAGTGGTTGCGAGCGGTGTTGTGGGTGATGGCGGAAGTAGCGCACGCCGTGCGTGCGCATTGGAATTGGTTGCGAGCGGTGTTGTGGCTAATGGCGGAAGTGGCGTACGCCGGTGCGTCCGCATCCGCTCCCTAACGGTCGCGGCTCGGAATTGGCTGCGAGCGGTGTTGTGGCTAATGTCGGAAGTGGCGTACGCCGGTGCGTCCGCATCCGCTCCCTGACGGTCGCGACTCGGAATTGGCTGCGAGCGGCTTGTGGCTAATGTCGGAAGTGGCGTCGCCGGTGCGTGCGCATCCCGCTCCCTGACGGTCGCGGTTCGGAATTGGTGTGTTGTGGCTAATGACGGAAGTGGCGCACGCCGGTGAAGACCATCGCCAGCCCGAGCTCGTTTGCCGCGGCGATTACCAAATCGTCACGCACCGAACCGCCGGGTTGGATTACCGCGGTAATGCCGTGTTTGGCCGCTTCCTCGATGCCGTCGGGGAACGGGAAGAACGCATCCGAGGCGAGCACCGTGCCTTGCAACGGCAGGATCGCTTTCATGGCGGCTACTTTTACGGAATCGACG
>DATFZA010000663.1:0-4022 GCA_035314765.1 Bryobacteraceae bacterium | reverse complement strand
TTTACGGCGGCACCGACGAGGGCAACTATGGCGGCGTCAACACCGACGACATCGCCAACCACGGCCACGATCAGTCCCTGCTGCTCAACCTTCCGCCGCTGGCCATGGTGGTGTTCAAGCAGTAAAACAAGTCTCCCCAGCGTGATTTGAAAGGGCACGGCTTCAGCCGTGCCGATCCGGACCTCGCAAACCTTGGGCTTCAGCCCCGAGGAAGTTTGAATGCCCGACACACAGCGTGTATGAGTCGGCTTCCAGGAGCAACGAAACATGAATGAGACTCACCCTCGGCGACAGCTCGGCCGAAGCCTCCTCGCCCTGCTTGCGGGAATGCTTGCCGGCATCATCCTTTCCATCGGCACAGACGTCTTGCTGCACGTGGTCGGTCTGTTCCCGCCGTTGGGTCAGCCGGTTTCGAGCCCGCCCCTGCTGCTAGCGACGGTTTATCGCAGCGTGTACGGCGTCATCAGCAGCTACATTGCCGCCCGGCTTGCACCTGACCGTCCCATGATGCACGCCGTCGTGCTCGGCATGGTTGGCTTTGTCGTCAGTATCGTCGGCGCGGTTGTGACGTGGAACAAGGGACCCGCCTTCAGCCCGCATTGGTATCCGGTCGCACTCATCGTGCTCGCGATACCAACCGCTTGGGTCGGCGGAAAGATTCGCATGATGCAGTTGGCATCCCGCTAATCGGGGTTTGATACCCCCCTCCCCCCACCCCTGAAATTCCTTAGTTTCATGAGGTTAGGGGGATTTCCGCGCAAATAATAGATTCGCGACTGGTTACGGGCAAAGTCCTCATTTCAAAGAGCTTACGGCGCCGGTCCAGCGGCGTCTCAAGACGCTTGGCATGGGATAGTGCCCGCGTCGGGCGGCCGCGCGATGATCGAGGCGCGAACCGCCATTTCTATCAATAACAGCTCGGCGTGAGTCGATGCGGCGGAAAATCTTCTTGGCGATGTGACGAAGGTAACCAATTGTTCCCGAAATGGGAGACGGTCTCCAGGCACCCGACAGTTGTCAACGACACGGAAGTGTGGGCCGCCGGCCGTGTTAAAGTGAAAGTACCTTGAGTCCGGGTATCATCTTGAAGTGGCGCACGTTGAGTGTGGCCACCTCGAAGCCAAGCTCGAGAGCGGTCACTCCAATGGCCAGGTCCTCGAAGGCGAGGGAAATGCCTTTTGCGGCCTGCTGGCCTTCGATGCGCCCGATGTTACGGGCGATCTCCAAGGTCACAGGATGGACTGGAACATCGCGGCACAGCTCATCGATGAAGGCCAGTCGGCGCAGACGATCAGCATCGGTTCTGGCGCGATAGGCACCATGCACCAGCTCGGCGATGGTGACGACCGACAGACCGACCTCGACGTCACCGTGAGCGGCCCGTATCTGCTCCAGGATTTGCGGGACGCTGTGGCCGCGCCGTTCGGCTGCGACCACGATACTCGAGTCGAGGATCAGTCCCACGCCGGCGGATTCCAGGGCTTGCGGTTGCGGATGATCTCTTCCACGTCGTCGGCGAAATCAGGATCGAGGACCGGGGAATGTCCCGTCTCTTCTTCATGCTTCCTGGCCAGCGCGATGCACTCTGAGACGTTTCGGCGGGCCGGGAGCGGTGGATGGATCACCGCCACGGGAAGCTTGCCAGCCTCGCTCTCGATGACCACCTCCGCTCCCGCACGGACGCGCGCCAGCACGGAGGCGAAGTCGCTAGTGGCCTCTTCTTCCGAGATGTGGATCACGCGGTCAGCCATGGCGCGATTATAGCGCGAAGGGTTACGCGGCGGCGCGGCGTCGTAGGACATGGCTCGGGCTGAAGCCCTCGCGAAGCTCTGCCGTCCCTGCCGGGACTCGGTTTCAATTCAATCTGCGTCCAAGCCCGCAGCGGCGGGCGGGGTATGATATGCCGCCCCTCCGCTCCGGGGCTGGAGGACTGCGAATCTGTTGGAGTGCTACACGATGCCTGTCCCCACCCTATCGCCAAAAGAGGGCGATAAGGGTGGGGCACCCGGCAATTCTGGCCACCGGTCTAACTGTCACCTGTTATCTTATTTCAAGAAATGGAAAGCCCTTCGGAACAAGAGTCGGGGAATCTAGCGAAAAACTTAAGTTCGTCTGTCGAATTGATAGCGCGCTCAGTTGCGGGGCTGCTCGCGATCATGTACGGCGTGGGTTTGTTGGTTCTGTCAATTCACGAGGCGAAGTTTGGGATCCTACAATTTAGCCCCTTAAGGACGAGAATTCTTTTTGTAGGCTTCACGTTTCTTACCTTAGCTGCGCTTCCTGCGGCCGCAAGTTATTACGAGTTCTCGTATTTCGGGCCCCTTCGACCAATTGTGGAAAATACAGATTCCGCCACTGAAACGCAGCGAGGGTTGGTGCTGAGCGCGGGATTTTTTGTTACTGCATCCTTGATAGCCGGTTTTGTATACGCGCTCTTATTTGTCCATCAGCCGAGCGAGGGTGGCCGATTGACACTCCTATGGGGTCCACTTTCGCTCGTTGCTTTGACAGCGTTTATATTCCTTTTTTATTACTTCGCTCGCACGTTTCCCGCCCATCCTAGTCGCGTAGCTTTGCTGTCCTGGCTGGCAGCGGCAATCATGTTCGCCGCATTTTATGCTCTTGATCACAAATTCTCCGCTCTTATAGCGTGGATGTGGGTTGTAAGTATAGTCTTTGGTCGAATTCAAGGCACACGGGATAAGCTCCGTTACTTCCTCGACTACCGAAGTTCATTTGAACTAGTTCTCATGTTTGCGCTTTACGCATATCTGTTTGGATCAATGGAAGCAAGATATGGCGGTGGGGCACCAACTCGGATCACTTTATACTTGAGCAAACCGGCTCCCCTACTGCCATCTGGCGCGACAACAGGGTCCTTAATCGATGAAACAGACCAGGGGTTTTACGTTCTTGCCGATGGAAAAGACAAAGCGCTTTTCATTCCCCGGTCTGGTGTTGATTTCGTCTATTTCGGAAGTTCAGACGGCGCTCAGAAAGTTAAGTAGGGAAGGGGGGATCCCGGCCTGGGTGGCCCGTTCTAGCGCGATTTTGGCTAGGCCGGGGCATTTCACAAGTCGCAATTCCTCCGCGAAATCCGCGATTGCTCTTCCGCCTTGCCTTCCTCCGTGTCCTCTGTGCCTCTGTGGTGAATAACCGGCGACTGGCATCTGTTCCATTTCCGCCGGGTGCCGGGTGCCCCATTCAAGCGAAGCTTGAGTGGGGTTTTTGACCTCATCCGTATCATCCGTGTTCATCCGTGGTTGCTATGTCTTTTGCCTTTCTTCTATCCGCGGCCTCCGCGAAATCCGCGGTTGCTTTTGTCTTTGCAACTGACAACTGGCTACCGACAACTGTTTCCCAGAATGGGAAGGCCGGGTTACCTTCGTAATGTCCCAACCGCAATAAATCACTGACATACCTCTTGCCATCTCCCCACGCTGGTCACTGGAGAACTATGCCCGCCCAGTCGCCATCTGGCTTCGCTTTTTCTGGCAACTGGCTACTGACAACTTCGAGGGAGACTCATGAGCGACTACCGAACTTGCACTCACACTTACGACGACGGCGGAGCCTGTAACTCGGCTGCCGTCACTGGCCAGAAATACTGCATCTATCACCTGCGCTATCGTGCCCGCCAACTCCGGTTGGCCCAGCTTCGCGCCCGCCGTGAGCGCTTCGACCTGAAGCTCCCGCCGCTTGAATCCATGCACGCCGTGCACTCCGCGCTGACCCAACTCGCCGAGGCGCTGGCCGCCGACATGATCGACCCCAAACGTGCCGACAAGCTTCTCGCGGTCTTGCGTCTGGTCTCCAGGAATCTGCTGAAATCCGACAAGTGGCCCGCGACTCCCTTCCACTCCGACCAGCCCGGCCATGCTGTCGATATTGCCGCCGAGTACGGCCTTCCCCGCGACCTCGACTTCGACACCCCTCCCGAAGTCGCCTTCCCCCCGCCGCCCGAACCCGCTTTTTCTGATTTGTCATCCCGAGCGGAGCCGCCTGCTTTTGGCGGCGCAGTC
>DATFZA010000662.1:0-11343 GCA_035314765.1 Bryobacteraceae bacterium | reverse complement strand
GGCGGCGCTGGGCCAGGAACAGTTCCGCGGCCAGCGCTTCTTGCTCTTTATCCTCAGCCGCGCGCCATGCGGTGAACCGCTTTTGCCGCAATTCGTGCAGCAGCTCATATTGCCGGCGGGCTTCCAGTAAGCGCGTGCGCTGTGCTTCAGCCAAGGATCGCTGTTCCTTTTCCCGAACCGCGATGGTCTGTTCGCGCTGCGTCAGGTGGCGGCGGTAGTTGGCCAGTTGGATCATTTCGGCCGGGCAGCCTCGATCCACCGCGGCCTCGGCTTCCCGGCGCTCCGCCAGCACCCGCTCGCGTTCCGTCGCCACCGCGCGCAAAGCGGCGTTCAGGTTAGCCAGGCGCATTTCTTCCACGTCCACCTGCTCTTGCCGCCAGGCACGGACACGATCGAGGGAGAAGGAGAAGCGCTTCATGACTTTTCCAAACCAGGCTTTTCTAAAGTAGGAGGAACTGCCTTCGCGCCCGCTCGCTTGCCGGAAGTCGCCCGAGCCAGAGCTTCCAGTTGCTCCAGTGTCTGGTCAAAGGGCGCATTGGCGTTGGCGTCCTGCTGGAGAAACTCGATAAGTTGCGGCCTCACCCGGATCGCGGCGTCCAGTTGGGGATTGGTGCCTCCGGCATAAGCGCCGAGATTGATCAGGTCTTCCGACCGCTGATACGCGGACATAGTTTCCCGCACTTTCTGCATGGCTTGCTTCTGTTCCGGACTCGCCAGGCGCGAGGCTAACCGGCTTACCGACTGCAGCACGTCTATGGCCGGATAGTGACCGGCTGCGCCTAACTCCCGGGACAGGATGATGTGTCCATCGAGAATGGCCCGGACAGCGTCGGAGATCGGCTCGTTAAAATCGTCCCCTTCCACCAGCACGGTAAAAAAACCCGTGATGGACCCTTTCTTAAAGCGCCCGGCCCGCTCAAAAATCTTGGGCAGGAGGTTGAATACCGAAGGCGTGTAGCCTTTTTGGCTGGGCGGCTCGCCCGCGGCTAGCCCGATCTCCCGCTGAGCCATAGCCAGCCGGGTAACCGAGTCGATCACCAACAGCACGTCTTTGCCTTGGTCGCGGAAATACTCGGAAATGGCCAGCGCCACAAAGGCCGCGCGAATGCGCAGCGGGGCCGGCCGGTCGGAAGTCGCGATCACCAGCACCGACCGTTTGAGACCCTCCGGCCCGAGTTCCTGCTCGATAAAATCGCGAACTTCGCGGTTGCGTTCGCCCACCAAGGCGATTACGCTCACGTCGGCGGAATTTTGTCTTGCCATGGTTCCGAGCAAGGTACTCTTACCCACGCCACTACCGCCAAAAATTCCGATCCGCTGCCCTTTTCCAATGGTGAGAAGACTGTCGATGGCCCGAACTCCCGTGACCAGCATTTCGGTGATGGGCTCGCGATCGAGCGGGCCCGGCGGGGTCTTATAGATCAAATTGGAGCTGAGAGCACCGGAGCCGGGACCACTGGCGCCAAGGCCACCGGACTCCCAAGCCCGCAGAGGGCCCAGACCGTCCATGGGCTGGCCGAAGCCGTCCAATACCCGGCCTAGGAGTTCCGGGCCCACCGCGATCCGTGCGTCGTCCCGGCGCGCCGAGATCGTGTCGCCCAATTGCAGTCCGTCGGTCTCCTCGAGCGGCATGGATAGCACCCGGCCCTCCCGAAAGCCGATCACCTGCGTGCGGATCGTCCGGCCGTCCCGAGTCCGGATTTCACAAAAATCGCCGACCGCCGCCGCCGGACCCTTCGATTCGACCAACAAACCGATCATCTCCGTAATTTGCCCGGTCCATTGGAAGGTATCCATGCGCGCCAGCTTTTCCTGAAAGGCCTGAAGCGTCATGCATTCCTCCGCACCAGATCGGCAAATCCGCGCTCGATCTCAGCCAGTTGAGTTTCGACCGAAGCGTCCAACGAGCCAGAACTGGCCTCCAACACCAAAGCTCCGCGTTCCAGAGCTGTGTCGGCAATCAGCTCCACCCGCCGCGGAATGCCGATTTTCTCAATATGTTTCGCCAGCAACAGGGCGGTATCCGGATGAACGCGAATCCGGTGCAGTTCCCGCATGTCCAGACGCTCCAGCGCAGCCTTCAGCAGGCCTAACACGGCTTCCGGTTCGATGGTCAACTCCCGGTGCAGCACCCGGCGCGCGATCGCCAGCGAGAGCGCCACAATCTCCTGTTCCGCTTCATGGCGCATGCGCTGCCGCAGGCCCGTGACCTCTTCGATGCTCCGCGCCAGGCGGCTGGCCAAATCGGCAATCTGCGTCTGCGCCTGCGTGTGGGCCGCGGCTTCTCCTTCGTGCCGTCCTTGATCATGGGCTTGGCGGCAGCGCAGTTCCACCTGCGCCTCCATCTGCTGCCGCAGGGCTTCGCTAGGGGCCCCGTCTTTGCCGGCCGCCTTCGGCGCTTCAGGCGCCGTGCCGGGGTTGACTTTGCGCCACGTCATCGGCTGCACCAATTCGGCAATGCCGCGCTGCACCCTAGACGACATACCGCTCTCCAAGCATGCCCTGCAAACTAACGACTCCTTCCCTTTGCGGAAGGGGCTTCCCAGCCCCTTGCGGAAGGGGCTTCCCAGGATCGCCGGCGAAGAGACTCGGGAGTGTCGGGGCCTGGCCTGACAGATGGCCGGGCACGCAGCTAATCCAGTCGAAGATGGCATTCGCCCTGCATGAGCTAGAGCCTCTGAAGGGAAGAGCCCCCAAGTGCTTTCTAAGAAGTGGCAGGGACTGTAGCCTCAACTCATTGACAGACTCGTTTCGCACACCGTTAGACGACATACTGCTCTCCGACCGTGCCCTTCAAACTGATAGTGCCTTCCGATTCCAGTTGCCGGACGATGGTGATGATTTGCTGTTGCGACGCTTCTACTTCCTTCAACTTGATGGGCCCTAACGACTCCATGTCTTCTTTCAACATCTCTCCACCACGCTGGGACATGGCGCCGAGAAAGTGGTCTTTCAACTGGTCGCTCACGCCTTTCAGCGCCACCGTGAGGATTTTACGGTCGATTCGCGACAGCACCTCCTTGATGGCGTTCTGATCCAGCAACAAGAGGTCTTCAAACACAAACATCAAGTGCCGGATGGTCTCGACCAGGCCGGCATCCGACTGCTCGATCTCGTCCAGAATTTCCTTGCTGGTGCCCGAATCCAGACGATTGAACATCTCTGAAACCGCCCGCACTCCGCCATACGATTCGCGGCTCAGTTCTCCCAGCGACTTTAACTTGGACCCGATGATCCCGGCGATTTTGGCGATGATCTCCGGGGAAATCTGATCCAGGTTGGCCATGCGGAGCGACACATCGGAGCGGATCTCGCCCGGCAGCGAGATCAGCAACGCCGCGGCCTGGGACGGATTGAGGTGCGAAAGAATCAGCGCGATGGTCTGCGGGTGCTCGTTGTGAATGAATTTGGCCAGCTGTTGCGGATCGGCTTTTTGCAGCGTATCGAAACTGGCCTGCTCCGATCCCAGCGACTTCATCAAGCGGTCAAACATCTTTACCGCGGCTTCCGCCCCAAAAGTGTTGATGAGCATTTTCTTCGCATAGTCCACGCCGCCGCGCAGCACGTAGTCATGCGCTACGGTCATCTCGTAGAATTCTTCCAGCACCCCCTCCGCTTGTTCGGTGCTGATGGAAGCCATCCGGGCCACCTCGCGGCCGATCTCTTCTACCTCGTCCTCTTCCAACTGCTTTAGAATTTCGGCGCTGGCATGATCGCCGATAATCACCATCAAAATGGCGGCTTTGCGAATTCCGGGCAAAGGCGGTCCCGCGGTTTCGATATTTGTAATCATCGCTTGTTGGGATCCGCAATCCAGCTACGCACCACGGCCGCGAACGCGGCGGCGTCTTTCTTCGATTGTTCAGTAATATGCTTGGTGAGTACCTCCGTCTTCTTAGTAGTTACCGGCGGCAGCTTGAGCGCGCTGAGCGCTTCCAATTCCTGCTGTCTCTTCAAACTCTCGCGCTCGGCCATTTGCGATTCGATCTGCTTGTTGATATCCGGCCCCGCGGGCGGGGCGGGGACCTCGGCCGGTCTTGCATCCACTTTGGCGCCGCGTTTACCCTTACCCCTGCGAAGCAGCACCATGACCACCGCCAACAGCAGCAGGACCGCGCCCGCGGCCGCCCCGGCGGCGATCAACACGGTTTTGTTCTTCAACAGATCGAGTAGCTGGTCCGGATGCGCCGGCGCGGGGTTCAAGATCTCCGCTACCGGCGGCGCCGCATTGAGAGTGGATTCAAACGGCAGACTATCCACCACCAGTTGATCGCCCCGTTCCGCCGAAAATCCGATCACCGCGACCAGCAGGTCATGGATGCGCTTCAGCGTGGCCGCCGATGGCGGCTCCACTACTTTCTTCGCTTTGGGTCCCGCGCCTTCCCAGCGGACGGTGTTGTCGATGAGCAGAGAGACCGATATCTTCCGAAGACTTCCTTGTGGCAGCTTGGTGTGCTTTACCACGCGGCTGGTTTGGTAGGCGATATTCTCCGTACGCCGGCTGACGCTGGTCGCTCCCGAGCCGGGGCGGGAAGTTGGGCGGGGTAGCGTGGACGCAGGTCCAGGGACACCCGAAGCCAGGTTGCCCCCGCTCGCGTCGTCGGTTCTTTGCGAGGTCACCATCACGGATTTCGAAGGATCAAACGTCTCCTCGCTCTGCTCCCCGCTCGTTAGGTCGCAATCGGCTAACACCGCTGCACGAAACTTATCGGCGCCCAACAGCGGCTCAAGAGTCGTGTTTATCTTCGCCAGCAAATCTTTTTCCACCTTCTGGCGATATTCCAGCGCCCCTTCGGACCCTTCGCCGTCCTCGGGCGTCCCGGCCCGGCGCGGCCGGCTGAGCACGTTGCCATTCATGTCCACCAGCGACACCGTTTCCGGCAGCAGTCCCTCCACGGCGCTGGCCGTCAGCTGGCAGATGGCGCTCACATTTTGCGGCGAGAGTTTCGCGCCCAGCCGCAGTTTCACCAGTACGCTCGCCTTCGCGGGCTGTTTGGATTCCAGGTAAATCGAGTCTTTGGGGAACGTTAAATGCACCCGTGCCAATTCGATTTCCGAGATCCCCATGATCGACCGTTCCAATTCCCCTTCGAGAGCCCGGTGATAGTTCACCTGCTCGGCAAAATCGCTGGTGTTGAAGTTCGTCTTGTCGAACAGTTCAAAGCCGATACGGCCACTGTGCGGAATGCCCGCGCCCGCCAGTTGCAACCGAACCTCGGCCACCCTGGCCGATGGCACCAGCACCGTCGTCCCGCCATCGCTCAGCCGCAGCTCCGTGCCGCTCTCGCGCACCTTCGCCACTACGGCTGAGGCGTCTTCCGGCGACAAACCTGTATAGAGAGGCTTGAAGTCCCGTTCGGTGTTCCAATGCGAGATGGCGGCGATTGCTCCAATAGCGGCGATTGCGCCCAGCAGCACCGTAATGCGCTGGGCCCAACTCAAACTCGCATAAAGTCGCTTCAACTGATCCATTTTCCAAGCGTCTAGCTTCCAGGGTTTGCTTCCCGCGTCTTGCTTCCAGATAGCCAGCGGCTGCGTGCGGCCTTACAACTGCATCTTCATGACTTCCTGATACGCGGCGATCACTTTGTTCCGCACCTGCATGAACAGGTCAAACTGCATCTCCGCTTTCTGCGCCACCAACGCAACCTGGTGCACCTCCGTGTCTTCTCCGGACAGAAACCGGTCCATCGCGGCGGAAGTTTGCTGCTGTCCGTTCTCCACTTGGCCGACCGCCTGGCTCAACAAGGCGCCGAAATCCGTCCCCGCCGGGCTAAACGAGCCAGCGCTCACTGGAACAATTTTGTCCACGGCCGGCGCGACAATTGGCTGGATAGGACCCATAGCCTTCACTTCAGTAAGTCACTACTTCAACAAAGCACTACTTCAATAAGTCAATCGAGTGGCTGATCATGTCCTTGATCGCGCTGATGGCTGCGATGTTGGCTTCAAACCCGCGCGAGGCACCGAGCAAATCCACCATGTCCGCGGAAGGGTCCACTCGCGGGAACGTGACATAGCCTTCCTTGTCCGCGTCGGGATGTCCCGGAATGTACCGCTTATTGCCGGGCAGCGGGTCCTCGATGATCTCGGATACTGCGACCCCGTTCACTCCAGCGGACATCTCGGTCTGAAAAACCGCCCCAAACGGCGAGCTCTGCGGCTCACTCGAGAACACCACATCCTTGCGTTTGTAAGGGCCCCCCTCGGGAGTTCGCGTGGTCTCGGAATTGGCCAGATTCTCCACCAGTAACTCCGCGCGCGTGCGTTGCGCGCTCATTCCGGAAGCGCTGACCGATAAGGTCGAAAAGAGGCTCATAGGCTATTTGCCCTCCGAGATCGCCGATTTCACCACCCGGACCTGGGCGCGGATCAGATTCGAAGCTACGTTGAACCGCATGGCGTTCTCAGCCAGCAAGCGCGCTTCCCGATCCATGTCCACGTTGTTGCCGTCGCTCCGCGCTTTCAAACCGGGCGTTTCGATTACATTCGGCGGACTCCCGGTGGTCAGACTCAGAAATTCGAATTGGAAGTCGATATCTTTCGCCTTGTACCCCGGCGTGTCGACATTGGCAATATTGGAGGCGACCAGTTTCTGCCGCGTGCTCAGCAGATCCAGGTAGCGCCCCAGCCGATCGGTAATGTCTTCCATCACCCCTCCGCTGAAGGCAACTCGGACACCAAACCCAACTTGTTCTTTTCACGTACCCAAACCACCGCTGCCAGGCAGGATTCCGTCGGCGGCCAATTTATCGGCGTTCCGAAACGAACCGGAATTCCGATTTGAAACCCCAGCCCTGGACCTAATCGGGACGGCGGATATATAGCGAGTTAAAGCGCGGGTTGAACAAGCGATCGGCGTCGGTGGAGAGCAGAACGCTCAACTCGTAGGCCGCCAGCATCGACCCGAGCGGAAAATGCAGAAAACTGAAGGCTGCCAGGATCACGCCCGCCATGCGCGCCCACGGGCGGAACTGCAGCAAGGCGATTCCCACAAGAATCATGGGTAACGCCAGCACGCCCATCACCGCCATCACCGCGGCCGTCGCAAACCCTTGCAACTCAGCGCTGAAATACGACGCTCCGTTGAACAACAGGAAGAAGGTCACGGCCACTAGCAGGCCCAACGCTCCCACTAAGATATTGAGCAAGCCAATTGCTCTGATATGCGATTCCAACCAATTTCCCAGCTTTCATTGTGTCATGTGCAATGCGTCATGCGTCAGGTGTAATGTGTCACGCGCCTTCGCGCTTGGAGCCATAGTGAACAAACTCTAATAGAAGGAAGGCTCAATTGCGCTAAACTGAGAGGTGAACGCGCCCAGGTAATACCTCAGGCCGAGCATGCGTAAGCAGTCTTTCAGTTTCCGAACTTTCCGATCGCAAGCCTTCGAATCCAGCTTGCCGGGAAATGCGCTATGATCACCGCCGCGCTGGCGTTCGCCGCCAGTTCCTCCACAAACCAACTGGTCAACTCGATTTTCGACGACACGTTTGGCGATATCCATCATCTCCAGCTCTTTGACTGGATGATTCTGATCCCGTACTTCGCCGTGTTGGTGGTGTTGTCGTGTTACGGCTGCCACCGGTTTGAAATGATTCGTGAGTACCGCAAGCATAAGCGGCGGATTCCGCTGGAAGCCCCGGGCCGATTTGCGCAGCTTCCCCGCGTCACCATCCAGCTTCCGCTCTTCAACGAACGCTACGTGGTCGAGCGCCTCATAGAATCCGTCAGCAAGGTGGATTACCCGCGCGAGCTTTTGCAGATACAGGTCTTGGACGACTCCACCGACGACACCCATCCCTTCACTGAGCGCCTGGTCGCCGAATACGCCGCCACCGGTCTGCCGATCGAGTACCTTCACCGCGGCAACCGCTCTGGCTTCAAAGCGGGCGCCCTGCAGGCAGGCATGCAATCGGCCAGCGGGGAGTTGATTGCCGTCTTCGACGCCGATTTTGTCATCCCAGCGGATTTCCTGATGCGCACCGTCCACTTCTTCGCCGACCCCCAGGTCGGCGTTGTGCAAACGCGCTGGACGTATCTCAACCGGCACTACAACCTGCTCACTGAAGTAGAAGCGATGCTGCTCGATGGCCACTTCATCGTCGAGCATGGCGCGCGTTCGGGCGCCGGGCTGTTTTTCAATTTCAACGGCACAGCGGGAATCCTCCGCGCTCGCATGATAGAAGATGCGGGCGGCTGGCAGCACGATACGCTCACCGAAGATACCGATCTCAGCTATCGCGCCCAATTGAAAGGCTGGCGTTTTGTCTACGTGCCCTCGATCGAATGCCCTTCGGAACTGCCGGTCGAGACTTACGGTTTTCAAGTGCAGCAGTCCCGCTGGGCCAAGGGTCTCACGCAAGTCGCCATCAAGCTGCTGCGCCGTATCTTGCAGTCCGATATTCCCTGGCGCAAGAAAGCCGAAGCCTGTTTTCACCTCACTCCCAACATCTCTTATCCTCTGATGCTGGTGGTTTCCGCGCTCACGCTGCCGGTGATGATCGTGCGTTTCTATATGGGCTGGTTCCAGATGGTGCTCATCGATCTGCCGCTGATCATCGCCTCCTTCTGGTCTATCTCGGCGTTCTATATCGTCGCGCAGCATGAGATCTTTCCCAAGGGATGGAAGCGGTCGCTCATCTTGATGCCGTCGTTGATGGCCGCCGGTGTGGCGCTCACCTTAAGCAACACCAAAGCCGTGCTGGAGGCGCTATTCGGCATTCAGAGCGGCTTCGTGCGCACACCCAAGTACGCCATCGGCGGCGAGTCCTCCAAGGTCAAGCGCACCAACAAGCAATACCGCCGGCGCAGCGGCTGGCTGCCGTATGCCGAACTGGCGATGGGCGCTTGGTTCGTGTACATGATCGAGTTCGCCATCGAGAGCTGGAACTTCCCCGCGATTCCGTTCCTGGCCTTGTTCGTCGCTGGCTACTGGTGGGCCGGCATCAGCACTCTCTGGCAGGAGTACCAAAGTAAGCTGCAATGGGAGCGCGCGCAACAGGTGGCGCCAGAGCGCGAACCCGCTTAACCGCCCGTCGTTATACGCTGCCAGTTTTTGTCGTAACGCCGGTGGCACTTGCCAAAGAGCGGTTGGCCTCTTCATATTGTGCCGCTGGCCCTGGCGCAGACTGCGTTTAGGGCCGAATAACATCGAACTGGGCAAACGACTACATCGAACTGCGTGCGAAGCAAGCCGCGGTCGGTGTCGCGTTGTCGCTCTTGACGTTTGGTCGCGGCCGCCGACAGCGGTAGCACGGTCAGGGTTGGGCCGGACGCCAAGCAATTAGTTTAGTACTTCGGTCCCTCCGACCCCGAGGAAGTTGACCCAATTCGCTAAATTGCCGCGAGTACCGGTTGCCCGGTAACACCCGGACCCAGATATTGCGCACCGCCAAATCCCAAGATCGGGTAGAAGATGAAGCCTAGGAATGCCAGGCCGATTCCGAACCCGGTACTCTTGCCGAAGTTCTTGGCCAATTCGATGGCCACCAGAATCATCACCACGAAATTGGCCAACGGAACGAAGAACAGGGCAATCCACCAGAGTGGTTTTCCAACAATCTTCAGCAGCACGACGAAGTTATAGACTGGAACAACTGCGGCCCATCCGGGCTGGCCTGCCTTCACAAAAACCTTCCACATCGAGGCGATCATTACCGCCATGACCAGCATCGCCATCACTACCGATATCCCACCACCCAACAGATTTGCCCCACCATCGCCACTATTCACAATTAAGGCCCTCCTTATTTTGGACCCCTCACTGAGAGCCCCGTCCGAATCCTGTCGCCAGCCGGTTGGCCGGCGAGGCTTCGAAGCGACAAAGCCTCTGGTTTCCGGTATCGCGGCAGCTTAGTCGGAGCCGAAGTTATCGAGATCTAAAACTATTGAAGATCGGCCCAGGCTTTGCCGTTCTTCGTGTGCAAAGTAACTTCCGAGATCTCCAACAGGTTTAGGTTCTCCCAGACCACGCTATTGCCCTTCTCATCCTCAATTCTCAAGTCCCAATGCGCAGCTTTTTCATGACGGTTGAACTTGATATTCAGACTTTCTCCGTCGGCCAACGTGTCCTGACCGAGAATGTCCTCGTCCCAATCGTCGGAGCTATGGGGGGCGATTTGAAGCTTGTGAATTTCCACGCCGGTCTTGTTGTGTAATGTGAAATCCTGTTCTCCCGCCACGGCCGGTGTAGCCGCCAGAAGCGCGATTCCCACGACGGCCATGAGACATAGCGTCGTCTGCTTAAGAATTGTCGTGTTGTTCAACATGTACGTTCTTATCGAACGCATCCAGCAAAACGTGAGGAGCGTTTTGCCGCTGAAGCGCATTTTCTCAGGTTCCAACCTATCGCCGCGCGACCGTTGGGCAATTGGCCCGATAACAGGCCCGCCTGTCGACTCTCAACAGAAGGGCGACTCTCAAATAGGTGTTGGCTATCGGCCGAATGCCTTATGTGCAGCGGCCATCAAGCCGCCAAAATCGAATTGCTTCACGACATCGGGACGGAGAGTCGCGAGCCCGGGATAGGGCGGGCGATGGCCTTTCGGAAGCTCATAGATGGTCCAGGGACCGGTGCTCCCCAACTCTTTCCTATTGGACAAATACCTGCGCCCGGGGCTGCCATTCGGCGCGACCAGGTAGTGAACTCCGTACCGGGCCAGCGAGTTCTCGGCTTCGGCATCAGACAGCTTGCCGGCGTAGAAATCCGCGACGAATTTGGCCTGTTGGTCGTAGGTAATTCCGAAAAGATCGTGGCTCGCCACGCTCGGCATGGGTGTGGTAGCCAGCCATGGCGCGGTTTCGAGCGGACCCATGATGAGCTGGTTCAACTGGGCGTTGTGGCGCAACCAATCGATCAGCGTGGGCTCCTCCCGCTTGGACACGGCGTTCAGCAGCAGCTCCGGTTGCGCCGCTCTGCCGTCGTTCCAGATTTGCCGATATAGAGTCCCGTAGCCGGGCAAACACAGCAGCAGTCCGGCCGCTGTCAGGGCATAGGCCGGGCGGGGATGATCCCGCAATAGAGCACGGACTTGGAAACGCCCCGCCAGCAAGCGGACCAGCAAGACGGCGACGACGTAAGGAAAGCCATCAAACATATGTAACTTGAATGGAATTCCGGGAACAAACAGCAGGGCGATGGTGGACAGAAACCAGGTGCGCAAGACTTCGTCACCGGGCGCCTGCAGGCGGAAGCGCATCAATAGAAGATAGACCACCAGCACTGTAGGCAATCCGAAGACGAGCGGCACCCACAGAACCGAGGGCGGCTGCCATTGATACAAGCGCGAAACGTCGCGCACCCATTCGCTTCGCGAGGTCTGGACAACGTAGGGTAATAA
>DATFZA010000661.1:0-11894 GCA_035314765.1 Bryobacteraceae bacterium | reverse complement strand
GGAGATCGGCAGCGAATACCGTATACCAGTCGATCCCGACACTCTGTCCTGGACGTCCACCGGCATTCCCGCAACCATGCTAGCTGTCGCTTTGCGCGTCTACGAACTCGATCATCCCGCTACTTCTTTGCGCCGGGTCTTGACCGGGAAATGCCACGAAGAAAAAAGGCGACATGTGCGACCGGCTCCGATCGCTTCGATCCGCCAGCATTTCGCCACGGTCAAGTAAGTCGCAAGTAACCGTTCTTCACCTCCCGGGTCTAATAGGTAAGTGACTGATTTCCCATGGAAACGGCGTTTTCCCGCCGGCGCGGAAGTGGTGTCGGACGTGGTTTTCTCCTGGGGGCGACCAGGGGGTCGCCCGCCGACCAGGGGGTCGGCCCCACAGGAAGTGGTGTCGGCGGGCGGCGTTCACTTTCGGGTGTGGGCGCCCGAACATAAGAGTGTAGAGGTGGTCTTGACTGGGGCCGCTCCGCGGTTTTTCCCGATGGAACCCGAGTCGGATGGCTACTGGTCGGCGTTGGTAGCCGACGCAGTCTCTGGAACCCGGTACAAGTTCCGGGTGGATGGCGGAGATTGGTTTCCCGATCCCGCGTCACGCTATCAGCCAGACGGGCCGCACGGCGATAGCGAGGTGATTGACCCGTTCACGTTTTCATGGACGGATGCGGACTGGCGAGGCGTCAGCGCGTTTGAATCTAAATCTGGCGCGGTGATTTACGAACTGCACATTGGGACCTTCACCAAAGAAGGATCCTGGAGTGCGGCAATCGAGCAACTGCCGCCCTTAGCCGAACTCGGCATTACGGTTCTAGAGGTTATGCCGGTCAATGATTTTTCGGGCGAGTTCGGCTGGGGCTACGACGGCGTAAATGAATACGCCCCCACTCGTTTGTACGGAACGCCGGACGAGTTTAGAGGTTTCGTGGATCGGGCCCATGCGCTGGGGATGGGCGTGATTCTGGATGTGGTTTATAACCACCTGGGGCCGGATGGCAACTACCTGCCTTCATTTTCCCGACACTACTTTGCAGCGAAACACGAAACCGACTGGGGAGAAGCGATCAACTTTTACGCGGAACAGAGTGGGCCGGTCCGCGAATATTTTATCGCGAATGCCGGATACTGGATCGAGGAATTTCACCTGGACGGACTGCGACTCGATGCTACGCAAAACATCTATGACCAATCGGAAGACCATATTTTAGCTGCAATCGCCCGGGAAGTAAGACGCCGGGCCGGTAAGCGCTCTGCCGTCCTTATCGGCGAGAATGAAACGCAGGACACGAAACTTGTCCGTAGACCGTCAGAGGGCGGATATGGGCTGGACGCGCTGTGGAACGACGACTTTCATCACAGCGCGATGGTGCGGCTGACGGGGCGCAACGAAGCGTACTACAGCGATTACCGGGGTGCACCGCAAGAATTCATTTCGGCGGCTAAGTATGGATATCTCTATCAAGGGCAGTGGTACGCATGGCAACGGCTGCGGCGCGGCACGCCGGCGCTCAAGCTGCCGCATTCCTGCTTCGTCAACTTTATTCAGAATCACGATCAGGTGGCCAATTCGGCGCGGGGCCTGCGTGCCCACCAGTTGACGTCGCCCGGGATATACAAGGCAATGACCGCGTTGACGCTTTTGATTCCAGGTATACCGATGCTTTTCATGGGACAGGAGTTTTCAGCCTCCAGCCCGTTTCTCTTCTTCGCCGATCAAGCGGACAACATCGCCCCTTTAGTGCGCGAGGGGCGGCGGAAGTTTCTAACCCAATTTCGTAGCCTGGCTCTGCCGGAGATGTGGGACAGCTTCGCGGACCCCTGCGACATTGGTACATTTTTCAGATGCAAGCTGGATCATGGCGAGCGGGAGACCAACGCTCACATATTCGAGATGCACAAGGACCTGCTTCGACTGCGTCGAGAGCATGCGGCATTTCAGCGCAACGAACCGGGCAGCGTGGATGGCGCAGTGCTTTCGGCGGATGCGTTTGTACTGCGGTTTTTTGGGCCGGATAATGGGAGTGACGACCGGCTGCTGATGGTCAATTTCGGCGTGGATTTGGCGCTGAATCCCGCGCCCGAACCGCTATTGGCCCCGCCGGAATGGGACGAGTGGAACGTACTGTGGTCGTCGGAGTCGCCGGCGTATGGCGGGTGCGGCACGGCGCCATTGGATACGGTAGAGAACTGGAAAGTGCCAGGGCAAGCCGCAATCGTTCTGCAACCAGCTCCGCGGGAGCGGACGAACTTTTCCTCTTTGGGCGACCGCGAGTGAGCGAACTGATTCGCAAAATAGACTGGCCGGGTGGATCGAGCGAAACGGAACCGCTGCTAAGCGGGGAATGGCTGGTTACCAACGGATTGGGCGGCTATGCTTGCGGCACGGTGGGCGGAGTGATCACGCGGGGGTTCCATGGATATCTGATTGCCGCGCTGCCCACGCCGCTGGGCCGGATCATGATGCTTAACGACGTTCTCGATGAGGTGCGTCTGCCCAATGGATCGCTGGTCCAGTTGGGAGGAGAAGAGCGCGCTAACACCACCGTGAAGGTTCACGGGGCGGACTTTCTCAACGAGTTTCGCCTGGAGGAAGGTTTACCTGCCTGGCGTTACCGCATCGAAGGCTTTGTTTTGGAGAAAACGCTGGTGCTGCCGCATGGCCAGAATACGGTGTACATCCGCTATCGGGTGCTGGATGGCGACGGCACGCTGCAATTGCAACTGCGCCCTTCGCTTAACATCCGGCCGCATGAAGCACCGGTGAATACGCCGATCGACGTCTCTTACACCTTGAGCGTGTTTGAGGATCAGTATGAGGTGATCGCCGGGCAGAATTTTCCGCCATTGCGGTTGCTTTTGTATGGAACCGCGGGCGCCTTAACCATCGATCGCATCCGCATACGGGAGATCGCCTATCGCATTGAACAGAGCCGCGGATATGCGGCACACGGCGATCTGTGGAGTCCTGGATTTTTTCACACGGAGATTTCCAAAGGGCACGACGCGACGCTAGTAGCTTCCACCGAAGCTTGGGAAACCATCCGCGCGCTTGCTCCCGACGATGCGTTTACCGCGGAGCACGACCGGCGGGCGCGGTTGCTGGCGGAAGCCGAAGAACTAGCGCATCCGGAAACTCACGCGGAATTGGTGCTGGCGGCGGATCAGTTTATCATCCGGCCCGCCGGGCGGCTGGCGGACTCGGCGCGAGCTCGCGCCGCGGGCGACGAGGTGCGGACGATTATCGCCGGCTATCACTGGTTTACCGACTGGGGCCGCGACACCATGATCAGCCTGGAAGGCCTTACGCTGGTGACCGGCCGGCAGGTCGAAGCCTCGTACATTCTGCGCACCTTTGCCCACTACATTCGGGACGGCCTGATTCCGAACATGTTCCCCGAAGGGTATAAGGACGGGCTGTATCACACGGCGGACGCAACATTGTGGTTCTTCCACGCGATTCAACGCTATCTCGACTACACCGGCGACAGAACGGTACTGCGGCTGGTCTTGCCGAAGCTGCTGGACATCGTCAACTGGCACGTACGCGGAACGCGCTTTGGTATTCAAGTGGACCCGGAGGACGGCTTGTTGAAGCAGGGCGCGCCGGGCTACCAACTGACGTGGATGGACGCCAAGGTGGATGACTGGGTGGTCACGCCGCGGCGCGGCAAGGCGGTGGAGATCAACGCGTTGTGGTACAACGCGCTCAAGCTGCTGGAAAAGTGGGTATGCGACGAGCACCGCGAAGATGCGGCCGAGCCGCTGGCGAAACTGGCGGAGCACGCCCGCGAATCCTTCAACCGGCGTTTTTGGAATCCGCAGACAAATTACCTCTTTGATGTTGTGGACGGAGAAACTGGCGACGATGCTTCCTGCCGGCCGAACCAGTTGCTGGCGATGTCGCTGGATCACGCAGTCCTCGATGAGAAAAACTGGGCGCCGGTGCTCCAGGTGTGTCAAGAGAAGCTACTCACGCCGGTAGGATTGCGCTCGCTATCGCCCGACGATAAGGACTATAAGGCGTGCTATGACGGGGATCTGCGGTCGCGGGACGCCGCCTATCATCAAGGCACGGTCTGGAGTTGGCTGATCGGTCCGTTTACCGACGCGTGGCTAAGAGTGCATCCCGCGGACAAGGCCGGCGCGCGGGGCTTCCTGGAAGGGTTTTCCGGCCATCTCAGCGAAGCCTGCATCGGATCGATCAGCGAGGTTTTCGACGCGACGCCGCCGTATACACCGAGAGGCTGCGTGGCGCAAGCGTGGGGCGTGGCGGAAGTGCTGCGTTGCTGGGTCAAAACGTCCAAATAGCGCTATCTTTGGATTTGAGTTCGCACATGGCCGTCATCGTGGTGGCCGGCCCGACCGGCAGCGGCAAGAGCGAACTGGCTCTGCGGCTGGCGGAAACATTCCCGGCTGAAATTGTCGGCTGCGATTCGGTGCAGATTTACCGGCAATTCGATATTGGGAGCGCCAAACTGCCGGTTCACGAGCGTCGAGGGATTCCCCATCACCTGATTGACATCCGCGGCGCGGAAGAAGTGTTCACCGCCGGCGATTATGCGCGGCGCGCACGTCAAACTCTGCGGGAAATTGCGGACCGGGGACAGGCGGCGATAGTGGTCGGTGGAACGGGTTTCTACCTGCGCGCTCTCTTGGACGGATTGTTTCCAGGGCCGCAACGCGATGCGGCGCTACGCGAAAGACTCAGCAAGCGGGAACGCATGCGGCCCGGCAGTCTGCATCGGTTGCTGCGGCGATGGGATCCTTCCTCGGCGGCCCGCATTCACGTAAATGATGTGAATAAGACAATGCGAGCGCTGGAAGTTACTTTGCTCAAGAGGCAGCCGATGTCCGAGCAATTGGAACAGGGACGGGATGCGTTGCAGGGATTTCGAGTTTGCAAGATTGGACTGAATCCGGACCGCTCTGAGCTATACGCGCGTCTGGACCGGCGTGTGGTGGGGATGTTCGAAGGCGGTTTGATCGACGAAGTGCGCGACCTGCTAGACAACCAAGGCGTCTCGCCTCACGCCAAGCCATTTGAGTCACTCGGGTACCGTCAAGCGCTGGCTTACATAAAGGGCCAGATGGGCGGGGAAGAGGCGATTGCCTCTACACAAATGGAGACGCGCCGGTACGCCAAACGGCAGATGACCTGGTTCCGGCGCGATGCGGAAATCCGCTGGTTCACCGGGTTTGGTAACGATGCCGTCATACAAGAAGACGTGGCGGCATACATCGGCGTGCAACTGTCGCAATAGCGCACACACCGGTTCCCGAATGCGAACACTGGCCGTTAGCGGACACTAATTTCCTTACACAAATAGGCCAAAAATTCACATTTTTCTTAGGAACGAATTACCGGAGGCAGCGTATGTATAGCTGTAGCGTTTGCTACAAGGAGCTAAGAAAATGATTCGAATGATGACACTTGGATTTGCAAGTTTGGCGCTCGCCGCCGCCGCTAGCGCAGCCACCGGTTCTTATAAGGTTGACCTGCTTGAACCGTCGGTGGTCAATGGCAGTACCCTGCCCGCCGGCCAGTACAAAGTCGAAGTAAACGAAGACAAGGCCACGATCTCTCATGGCAAGACAACCACCGAAGCGCCCGTCAAAGTGGAAACCTCTGAACAAAAGTATCGGACCACTACGTTGCTGTATGGCGCGAACAGCCAGTTGCAGGAAGTTCGCATCGGCGGAACCAAAACCAAACTGGTGTTCACCGGCGACACTCGCAAGGGCGACTAGTCCGTCGAGGGGCTTGAGCGGAACCGCTCCCTCACGGTCGCGGCTCGGTACGCCGATGCCGGCCACTGCTGTTCCCGTCTAACCCCGAGCGTTCAGTGAGAGGATGGCGGCCAATGCCCTCGCCCAATCCCCTCACTGACGTTCGGAGTTCTGAATCAAGGCGCAAGCGAAGCGTGCCCTGAGGCGGCGGTTCCCCTCCGCCGCCATTTTTTCTGGTTTTACACTGAAGGTATGCGGTTATTAGCGGCGTGTTTCTTCACGCTGGCCGTCGGTTTACACGCGGAGACTTACGTTGTACTTCCGTTTGGCAACGCGGCATTGGATAAGAACCTGGATTGGATTGGCGAGAGTATCGCCGATGACGTGAGCGAAATTCTCGGAGGCGAGGGTTTCGTCACACCGGGTCGTGAAGACCGCGTGGCGGTGTACCATCGATTGTCGCTGCGGCCATACGCGCGGCTGTCCAAGGCTTCGGTCATCAAGATCGGCGAGGAACTCGACGCCGAGCACGTGATTTACGGAGAGTTCGACGTCAAGCCTTCGACCGAGGCAAACGCGAAGAGCCGCGGAACGCTGCAAATTACGGTACGCATTCTCGATCTCCGCCACTTGAAACAGGGGCCGGAATTCCGCGAAGCCGGGGCGCTGGAAGACCTGGCAGCCCTCCAGAATCACGCGGGATGGCAGACGTTGCGGTTCTTCCTGCCGAACGGTCCGCGGGAAGAAGAGTTTCGCCAGCGGCATCCGCCGGCCAGGGTAGACGCATTGGAGAACTATGTTCGCGGGTTGCTCGCAGCCAACCCGGATGAGAAGCATCGCTTCTTTTCTCAGTCCTCGCGCCTCGACCCGAGCTATACGCCCCCGGTGCTCCAACTGGCGCGCCTGGACTGGAAAAAGAAAGACTACAAATCCGCGGCTGAATTATTCCAGAAGATTCCGGAGCGCGATAGCCACCATCGCGAAGCCATCTTTTATCTGGGACTCTGCCGCTACTATGGAGGAGATTTTGCGGGGGCGCAAAAGGCTTTCCAGATAGTTGCGCAGAGCGTGCCGCTGAATGAGGTGTTCAACAACCTGGGCGCCGCGGCATCGCGCCGCAACCAACCCGAAGCATTGGACGCATTCCGTAAAGCGCTGGAAGGGGACGGCAGCGATCCGGCGTATCTGTTCAACGTCGGCTACTCGCTTTGGAAGCAAGGCAAGTTTGAGCAGGCCGCCGAGAAATTTCGCGCGGTGCTGGATCACGATCCCTCGGATTCCGTGGCCGGAATGCTGCTGGCGCGGTGCAACAGCCAGAGCGGTCCGCGCTCGGGCGATACGCGCACGGAGGGTCTCGAACGCGTGAAAACCAATTACGAAGAGAGCCAGTATTGGCAGTTGAAGGCGGTGCTGCAACCAACGCGGCCCGAGTAGCGGCGATTTTGCGGTGTTCGGTATTGTTTATAATTCGAAGTGCAAATGGTGGAATCGTTCGGCCTGTCCGACGCGGGCTCTGTCCGCCCTAACAACGAGGACTACTACGTCATCCTAAAGGACAAGGGCCTGTACGTAGTGGCCGACGGCATGGGAGGCGCCCAGGCCGGCGAGCACGCCGCGAAACTCGCGGCGGAAACCGTGGTCTCTTACTTCGAAACGACCTTTCACCCGAACGCCGAAGCGCTGACGGAGGCCTTTGTTGAGGCCAACCGGCGCGTTTATGAGGCCGCCAGCCGCAATAACGAATTGGAGGGAATGGGAACGACGCTCGTGGCGGCCCTTCAGGCGGGACCCCGGCTGTACATCGCCAGCGTGGGCGACAGCCGCGCGTACTCGTACAACGGCCACGATTTGGTGCCTGTCACCGAGGATCAGACCTGGGTGAACGAAGTGGGCCGCAAACTGGGAATTGAGGAAGGAAATCTCAAAACACACCCCATGCGCCATGTTCTCACCATGGCGATCGGCGTGAGTCCCGATCTGCGGGTGCATTCCTACGAACTGACACCGGAGCCGGGAACGTTGGTCCTGCTGTGCAGCGATGGCCTGCATGGCGTGGTCGACCCGCAAACCATCCAAAGGGAACTTTCGAGCAATGGCTCTCTCGAGACCAAGTGCCGCCGGCTGATTGATGCCGCCAAAGCCGCCGGGGGCCCGGACAACATCACGGCAGTGCTGCTGCAGACCAAGTGAACGGATGGAAGGAACGAGGCTGTCGTGAAACAACCAATTCAACCGCTCCCTGACGGTCGCGGCTCGGAAGGCGTGACTGGCTTGGGAGGCGTGACTGAGCCGCGACCGTTAGGGAGCGGTCCGAGTTGGCTCATGCGAAAATTCCTGGTAGCACTCGCCCTGCTGGCCTTGCTGGGTGGAATGGACGCAAACGCTCGCAGACGCCGCACCCGCACGGTGAACGGAAGTTTCGATTACTACTTACTGTCTTTATCCTGGGCACCCGATTTTTGCGCCCAGCCAAACGTGCAACAGAACGAACGCGAGTGCGGAACGGGGCGGCACGTGGGTTTTGTGGTGCATGGCTTGTGGCCGCAGGGTGAAGAGGGCCGCGGCCCGGAAAATTGCGGGCAGGCGAGTCCTGTTGCCAGCGCAATTGTTGAGCGCATGCTCAACTACATTCCATCAGAAGGCCTGATTCAGCATGAGTGGAAGACGCATGGCGTCTGCACCGGTCTGGCGCCGGCTAATTATTTTGCGCAGGTGCGCCAGGCTTTCGACTCGCTCAGTATTCCCGCGGAGTACAAGAATCTGAACCGGCAAGTAGAGGTGAGTCCGAACGAGGTTGAGAGCAAATTCGCGACTGCCAACCCCGGTTTCCCGGCGGGAGCGTTTCGCACTTCTTGTCCGGGCGGAAGTTTGGGAGAAGTGCGGGTTTGCTTCGCTAAGGATCTGAAGCCGCGCGCCTGCTCTGACTCGGCCGGCGAATGCCACATGGGGGAAACCGCCATGCGCCCGGTCCGCTAACATGCGACGCCGCGATTTACTCCTCACGACCGCAGGCGCCGCTCTGGTTGCGGGCGCGGAGGTCAACCCCACGCAGAAGTACTTGGCCCGCATTCGGGAATTGAACGCAACTTTGCGGGCGGTGATCGAAGTAAATCCCGACGCGCTGAAGATTGCGGCGTCAGTGAAGACCGGCCCACTTCAAGGCGTTCCGGTTTTGCTCAAAGACAACATCGATACGGCGGACCGCATGCAGACCACGGCTGGCTCTCTCAGCTTAGCGGGCGTTCCCGTCCCCAAGGATGCGTTTCTGGTCACGCGCTTGCGGGCGGCCGGTGCGGTGATTCTTGGGAAAACCAACCTGAGCGAGTGGGCCAACTGCCGCAGCACCCACGCCGTGAGCGGCTGGAGCGGCCGCGGCGGCCAGACGCGCAATCCGTACGCTCTGGACCGCAACCCTTCGGGCTCGAGTTCCGGCTCAGCCGTGGCGGTAGCGGCGAACCTGTGCGCGGTTGCGGTGGGAACGGAGACCGACGGATCCGTAGTCTCGCCCGCCTCGGTCAACGGCATCGTTGGCATTAAACCAACCGTGGGTCTGATCAGCCGGAGCGGCATCATTCCGATTTCCGCCAGTCAGGATACGGCCGGTCCCATGGCGCGCACGGTGCGCGAAGCGGCGATCCTGCTCAGCGTGCTGTCCGGAGTCGATCCCGAGGATCCAGCCACCGCGGATGCGCGAGGCGGCGAGATCGACTACACGCGAACGCTGGATGCGGCGGGGCTGCGCGGTGCCAGGCTCGGCATCGCCCGCAAATCTTTCGGCTTCAACGCCGACGTTGACGCGCTCATGGAAGATTGCATTGCCCACCTGCGCCGCGAGGGCGCAGAAATTATCGATCCCGTGGAGTTGCCGCCCGATGCCAAGATTAGCGAACCCGAGCAAGAGGTCTTACTCTACGAATTTAAGGATGGCTTAAATCGTTACCTGAAGCGCCGTGGCAGCAAAGAAACGCTGGCAAGCCTCATTGAATTCAATGCAAGGGAAAGCCGCCGCGAGATGCCGTATTTCCGCCAGGAACGTTTTGAGCAGGCCGAAAAGAAGGGTCCGCTCACCGACCAGGCTTATTTGAATGCCCGCGCCGAGTGCTTGCGCCTGACCCGCACCGACGGCATCGATGCGGCTTTCGCTAAACATCACCTGGACGCGCTGGTTGCGCCCACATCGTGTCTGGCCTGGCTGACCGACTGGATCAACGGCGACAGCGCGAACGGCGGTTGCTCGACACCTCCGGCCGTGGCGGGGTATCCACACATAACGGTTCCGGCGGGATTTGTGCACGGTCTGCCGGCCGGCATTTCATTTTTTGGGGTGCCCTGGAGCGAACCTACGCTACTGCGAATCGCGTACGGCTTCGAGCAGACGACACACGCCAGGCGGGAACCGCAGATGTTGGCGACGGCGAGAATGTAGCATAGAAGAACGTGCAAGATATCAGTTCAATTACAGCGTTCAAAGGCAATTCGTCGAATCTGCTGAAACGCATTAGGAAGACAGGCCGGCCGCTGGTGCTAACAGTCAACGGCAAGGCTGAAGCGATTGTCCTGGACCCGAGTGCATACCGGGAAGTCGCCAGGCACATTGACGGTATTGCGGGCATTCGCCGCGGGCTGGCCCAAGCCAAGAAGGGGTTGGGGCGCTCGGTGGATGAAGTTTTTGACGATCTTGAACGCGAAGCGTGAATCACGCGACGCCGACTTAAGGAGTGTTTGCTTCGCCACAGGCCGCCCGCCCATCGACTAATGCTGTCCGAAGCAGGGTCGTCCCCTCACTAACGTTCGGGGTTCATTCCGGTCGATCCTGCCTTTCGCTGAGACAAGCTGTAGTGATACATTGCTACCAATGCGAATGTTCGGTTTGATGTTTCTGGCGGCGTCTTATTGCGTTTCGGCGCAAAAAGTCCATAACGAGTTCGACGAGACCATCGACTTCTCTCAATACAAGACATTCACCATCCGCGAAGGCCAGCTTCGCAGCAAGAATCCGTCCTTGAACAACGAGCTGGTTCGCAAGAAGATCGATGCCGAGTTACGCCGCCGGTTGACCGAAAAAGGACTGCTTGAGGTGACGGAGAAACCCGACTTGAACGTGCGCTACTCGCTGGGGGCGGCCAATCACCGCGAGGTGGATGTTTATCCTTCGGGTTGGGGAACCCGGCGGTATGTCATCCACTACACGGAGGGCACGCTGATCATCGACCTGCGCGACGCTAAGCGCCGGGCGCTGGTTTGGCGCGCCATCGCCACCGAAGACAAAGACTCTGGCGCGAAAGTGTCAGAGCACCTGGCGGACATGGTGAAGAAGGCCATCGAAAAATATCCGCCGCACAAATAACGGTTCAAGTCTCAGCCAGGGAAGCGGGCATTGCTAAGCTGCGCCGCTCACCCGGCCTTGACGCCTTACGTTAGTGAGCCTTCACCGTGAAGGTTGCCGTGGCGCTGTTGGTGATCGCCCCGGAGACGCCCTTGAAGGTCATCGTGTAAGTTCCCGGCGGAGTATTCTTCGGGAACAGGACTCCTGAAAACGCCAGCCCATAGCCGTCGAAGAGGCGTATGGTCGTCGGGAAATCCGTACAGGTGGTTCCTGAAGGCCCGCCCGAGCAGCTCAGCGTGATGTTGCCGTTGAAGCCCGTCGTGGAATGCAGCTCGAGTGCGAAGGCCGCGATGTCACCCAGAACAACCGTTTCGGCGCCGGGAATCGGAATGATAGCGTAGGCGGCTTGCACCGTGAAGCTTTGCGATACCGGCATCGCCGCGGCGTAGACCGCATTGCCCGGCTGGGATGCCACGATAGTGCAGGTTCCGGCGCTCACCAGAGTTGCGGTGGAACCGGAAACGGTGCAGATCGTGGGCGTCGCTGACGTGAAACTGACCGTCAGACCGGAGCTGGCCGAGGCGCTCAGCGTGAGTGGGTTGCCCTGGACCTGGGACGGGATGGCCTTGAATGTAATGGTCTGTGGCTTCAACACAGAGCCCGACGAGATCACCAGATTGACCGCCGATCCGAAGTTGACCTTCGTTCCCGCTGCCGGGCTTTCGCTGATCACGCTGCCGGAGGGCACCGTGCTGCTCGCTGCTGTGGTCACTGTTCCGACCACCAAGCCTGCGCCCGTAATCGCCGTGGTTGCCGCGGCCTGCGTCTGTCCCACCACGTT
>DATFZA010000660.1:0-5375 GCA_035314765.1 Bryobacteraceae bacterium | reverse complement strand
CGCCCGTCACCACTGTCTTGCGCGTGTCCCGGAAACCGACGATCTCCATTTCCTCGCCCACTTTGCAGATGCCCTTTTCGATGCGGCCCGTCACCACCGTGCCGCGCCCTTGAATCGAAAAGATATCTTCAATCGGCATCAGGAAGGGCTTGTCGATAGCGCGTTCCGGCGTGGGAACATACTTGTCCACCGCCGCCATCAGCTCATCCACCGTCTTTTCCCACTGCGCTTCGCCGTTCAGCGCGCCCAGCGCGCTCACCCGGATCACCGGCAGATCGTCGCCCGGGAACTGATACTTCGACAACAACTCGCGTACTTCGAGCTCGACGAGCTCGAGCAGCTCGGCGTCGTCCACCATGTCCACTTTGTTCAACGCCACCACGATGCACGGAACACCCACCTGGCGGGCCAGCAGCACGTGCTCACGGGTCTGCGGCATTGGGCCGTCGGTGGCGGCGACTACCAGAATCGCGCCATCCATCTGCGCCGCGCCGGTGATCATGTTCTTGATGTAATCGGCGTGGCCCGGGCAATCCACGTGCGCGTAATGCCGGTTGGCCGTCTCGTACTCGATGTGCGCCACCGCGATCGTGATTCCGCGCGCCTTTTCTTCCGGCGCATTGTCGATGGAATCGAACGAACGGAACTTGTTCTTCGGGTTGTGCTTCGCCAGCACCTTGGTGATGGCCGCCGTCAGGGTCGTCTTGCCATGATCGATGTGGCCGATCGTCCCGATGTTGACATGCGGCTTGCTGCGGTCAAATTTCTCTTTGGCCATGTGAACTTGTGTCTCCTATTTAGCCCTTACTTGGTAACTTTGCCTTGAACCTTGGCGACGATCTCTTCGGCGATGTTCTTGGGAACCTCTTCATACTGGCCGAAGTGCATGGTAAAGCTGCCGCGGCCCTGCGTGCGCGAGCGAAGCTCGGTGGCATAGCCGAACATTTCCGACAACGGCACCATGGATTTGATCAGGTGCGTGGTCCCGCGAATCTCCGTGCCTTCGAGGCGGCCCCGGCGGGAAATCAGATCGCCGTTGACCGAACCCATGTGGTCTTCGGGCACCACTACTTCGACGCGCATTACCGGCTCGAGCAGAACCGGCTTGGCTTTGCGGCAGGCTTCCTTCAAACAAATGGAGCCGCAAATCTTGAACGCCATTTCGGACGAATCCACTTCGTGATAAGCCCCATCGACGACGGCGACTTTGACATCGACCACCGGATAGCCAGCCAGGATTCCGCCTTCGAGCGCTTCCTTGACGCCTTTCTCGATGGCCGGAATAAATTCCTTGGGGATCGACCCGCCGCGGATTTCGTTGTCGTACTCGAAGCCCTTGGCGTGATTGGGTTCCACGCGCAGCTTGCAGCGAGCGTACTGGCCGCTGCCGCCGGTCTGTTTCTTGTGGGTGTAGTCGAACTCCGCTTTTTGCCGGATGGTCTCGCGATAGGCGACTTGCGGTTTTCCCACATTGGCGCCGACGCCGAACTCACGCTGCATGCGGTCGACGATGATTTCCAAGTGCAACTCGCCCATGCCGGCCAAAATGGTTTGCCCGGTGTCGGGGTCGGTATTCACCCGTAGCGTCGGATCTTCCTGCACCAGCTTGGCGATGGCGATACCCAGCTTCTCCTGGTCCGCCTTGGTCTTGGGTTCTACCGCCAACTGAATCACCGGTTCCGGGAAGTCGATCGACTCGAGCAGAATCGGGTGCTTCTCGTCGCACACCGTGTCGCCCGTGACGACGTTCTTCAACCCGACAACCGCGCAAATATCGCCGGCCAGAATTTCGCTGATGTCTTCACGCTTGTTGGCATGCATTTTCACCAGGCGGCCTACGCGCTCCTTGCGTCCGCGAGCCACGTTGAACAGCGATTCGCCAGCGTTCAACTTGCCCGAGTAAACCCGGATAAATGCCAACTGCCCGACAAACGGGTCGGTCATGATCTTGAAGACGAGCGCGGCAAAGGGAGCGTCGTCTTTAGGAAGACGCGTCTCCTTCTCTTCCGGATTGTCGAGCTTGTGGCCTTCGATCGGCGGAATTTCGAGCGGCGAGGGAAGATAGTCCACCACCGCGTCGAGCAGATTCTGGACGCCCTTGTTCTTGAACGCCGAGCCGCAGACCACCGGGAAAATTTTCTGGATGAGAGTCGCCTTGCGAATCCCTTCCATCAGTTCCTTCTCCGTGACCGGCTGGCCTTCGACAAACTTCTCGAACAAGGTGTCGTCGCTTTCGGCCACCGCCTCGATCAACTGCTCGCGATAGGCTTTGGCCTTGTCCAAGAGGTCGGCCGGGATTTCCACGTCGTCATATTCGGCGCCCAGCGTTTCATCGCGCCAGATGCGCGCTTTCATCGTAATCAGGTCGACGATACCCTTAAACTGGTCCTCCGCGCCCACCGGAATCTGGATCGGCACGGGACGGCAGCGGAGGCGGTCGACAATAGTCTCCACCGAGTGATAAAAATCGGCACCCACGCGGTCCATCTTGTTGATGAAGCAAATACGCGGAACGCGGTATTTATCGGCCTGCCGCCACACCGCTTCCGACTGCGGCTGCACGCCGGCGACGGCGTCAAACACGGCGCAAGCGCCATCGAGCACGCGCAAGCTGCGCTCCACTTCCGCGGTAAAGTCGACGTGGCCGGGAGTATCGATAATATTGACCGTGAAGTCGCGCCACTGGCACGTGGTGGCGGCTGAGGTAATGGTGATTCCCCGCTCTTGCTCTTGCTCCATCCAGTCCATGATGGCGGTGCCTTCATGAACCTCACCGATCTTGTGAGTGCGGCCCGTGTAGTACAGGATCCGTTCGGTGGTGGTGGTTTTACCGGCATCGATGTGAGCCATGATGCCGATATTTCTCATTTTCCCAATAGGTACGGTCCGTGCCATAATTCTCCGGCCCGGTTAAGAGCCGCTCCTGCTTAGTTCACTTACCACCGGTAATGTGCGAAAGCCTTGTTGGCTTCCGCCATGCGATGGACATCATCCTTCTTTTTAATCGCTCCGCCGCGCAAGTTGGCGGCGTCATTCAACTCATTGGCCAGCTTGTCCGGCATGCCCTTTTCGGGGCGCGAACGCGCATTGATCAAAATCCACCGGATGGCCAGGCTGGTGCGCCGGTTATTCGGCACTTCCACCGGAACCTGATAGTTGGCGCCGCCCACGCGCCGGGTCTTCACTTCGAGCAGCGGCTTGGCGTTTTCAATCGCTTTCTTGAACAGCTTCAACGGGTCGTCGCCCGTACGCTCCTTGATCACATCCATCGCGGAGTAGAAAATCTTCTGCGAAGTCGCCTTCTTGCCATCCCACATCATCGAGTTGACGAATTTCTCCGCCAACGTAGAGTTGTAAATCGGGTCGGCCAGAATCTCTCGGGGCTCAGGTCTGCGTCTGCGTGGCATCTATCGGAAATCTCCTATTTAGTCCGCCTACTTAGTGGGCCCTTTGGGGCGCTTGGCGCCATACTTGGAGCGCGATTGCTGTCTTCCGGCCACCCCGGCCGCATCGAGCGTACCGCGCACCACGTGATAGCGCACACCCGGCAGATCCTTAACACGACCGCCGCGGATCAATACGATCGAGTGTTCCTGCAGGTTGTGCCCGACACCGGGAATATAGGTGGTGACCTCGATTCCGTTGGTCAACCGCACGCGAGCCACCTTCCGCAGCGCGGAGTTGGGCTTCTTGGGCGTCGTCGTATATACGCGCGTACACACGCCGCGCTTCTGCGGGCAAGCCTGCAGAGCCGGGCTGGCCGTCTTATACCGTGGCGGTTTTCGCCCTTTTCGCACGAGTTGATTAAACGTCGGCACGAATTTCCTCTCTAAGAACCAGAACTTTGTTGTGGCAGGCCAATCCCGCCAAGAACCTAAAAACAGGAAACTGCAATCTGCGAGGGTACTTGCTTTGGACTAGCCCATGCTCTGAACGGCGTTGATCCGCCAGAACCTCGGGGCCGACCCCCGGCCGGACGCCTTAGACTGCCAGACGTGGTAGCGCGGGAGTAGAAGACACAACTCGCGAACTCTCTTACTATACAAAAGGAAGGTTCGGTTGTCAAATTGCCTATGTTGTTGGGGTGGATGCTATCCCGCAAGAACGAACTGTGGCGGGTTACGGAGGGCCGGAGGGTCGGCTGCCTGCTCGCCGAGCGGTTGAAAAACGAAAGTTTGGGACTCGGGCGCTGCATGACAATCGTGTCCCAGTCGCCCCGAGTCCGGCCCGGCGTTGCAAAACGAAAGTTTGGGACTCGGGCGCTGCATGGCCTCGTTCTGCAGCTTCCCTTGGCGGTAGCGAATCCCATCCGCAAAAACGAACCGTAGGGGATTTCTGGGCCGAGAGCCGGGGCATTGGACTGCCCGCTTTCCGAGCGGTATTGCGAAACGAAAGTTGAGGACTCGGGAGTCCGGTTGGGCTTGTTTTGCGGTTCGGGTGACGACAGGAGGCCATCCGCAAAAACGAACTGTCGCGGAATTTGAAGTGCCTGGGTTGGCTTGGTTTTGCAGCGTGTGGCGCCAGCGAGAAGGGGGCACGCGGGCTGGAAAAAACGAAGTGCCTGCTCAGTCTGCCGTGCGGCATACGGTTCCCAGTCCATCCAAGGCTGCAGATTTGAATGGCAGGAGTGGGCATTGTGCGGCACCTTGCCAGCAAGCTCAACACCGCGCGTTGCCTACGTCCCGGCAAGGCGTTGGCTCGCAACGCGACTACCGGCTTGCCCACGGCATCAGAAACCCCGCGCGCAAGCAGCTTTCCGAAAGCCTCGTCGGCGTGTTCCCACAGGCCGACTTCTTGCCACGCGAAGCGTCGCCTGGCATTTTTTCTATTTGACGTTAATGGTTGCCGCTGGCTGACTCATCGCGGTTCCGATTTGGATCAGCAAGGGAACCGACCCGGTTGCCGAGCCCGCCGGTACCATTGCATTGATCTGAAATAAGCCCGCGACCGCATCCGGCGCCGTCGTAGCCGACACCACCGTCGCATTTGCACGACCAATCTGAACATTCACTGACTGCGTCGGGTTCTTTATGTCCGAACCGGTCAACTCTCCAGTAATCCCAGGCGGATTGGTTTGACCCTCGCCGGTCAGAAAGATCTGCACAATCGATCCACGCGAAGCTGGGTTTTGCGGCGTATTAAGCGACGAATCCTGATTTAGAATCGCTGCGTCTCCCTGACCTGTCTGGTTCTGCGTGAACAAACCGGGAGCCGACGGCGCCACCGGCAAGGTCTGCGGATCGGACTGCGCGACGCCGTCATCGATCTGCACCGTCACCGTCGGGCTTCCTGCAATTTCGTAAGGAACCACGGCGTTGATCTGGCCAATCGACTCGTAAAGCAGCGGCGCGGCCACTCCGTTAAACAACACGCGG
>DATFZA010000659.1:0-9638 GCA_035314765.1 Bryobacteraceae bacterium | reverse complement strand
CACGATGAGTTACTACGAAGTTCCGCCGGAAATGCTGGAAGACCGCGCGGCGTTGGAGGTGTGGGCCGGCGGGGCGTTGGAGGCGGGCCGCCGCGCGCAGGCTAAGAAGAAACCCAAAGCGGCGAAGGCCGGCGTGAAGAGGCGTGGCGCACACTGACCGGTCCGCCTTGTCGCTCCGTGTCATTTCTTGAAGGAGTCCGGACTCCGGCCGGACCAGGGGGTCCGGCGCCGACGAGGCGTCGGCCCCACGGGGAGTTGAGCATTCCTGCTGTTTGAAAGAGGAGCACCACCCGAGCACCACGATACTCAGCGGTGAGTACCCCAACAATGGCATAATAGCGGGTTCGTGCCGAAATCCGTCTCCCTGTTTTGCTGCCTGTTCATGTCCTTCCCTGCGCTCGCTTCCGCCCAAGATCGGTCCCAAGCACGTTCACTGGTAATGACCACGCGCGGCATCGTGTCTACTGCGCAAACACTGGCCTCACAAGCCGGCGCGCAGATTCTGGCGCGGGGCGGGTCGGCCATCGACGCTGCCATCGCCGCCAATGCGGTCTTGAGCGTTGTCGAACCGATGATGAACGGGCCGGGTGGCGATCTGTTTGCCCTGTATTGGGACTCGAAGACCGGCAAGCTGACCGGGATCAATGCCAGTGGTTGGTCGCCGAAGAATCTTACGTTGGAATATCTGGACCGGCACAGCACCACGTTGTCGGGAATCCACTTGGTCACCGTTCCCGGCTGCGTGGCGGGCTGGGAGCAGTTGCACAAACGCTTTGGCCGTCTGCCCTGGAAGGACTTATTCCGCCCAGCGATTTACTACGCCGAGAACGGCTTTCCGGTGACCGAACTGATTCAGTGGGACTGGGAAGACTCGGCCGGCAAACTGCGAGGCGATGACAATGCCAGGCGGGTGTACCTGCGCCATGGGGAAGCGCCCAAGATCGGGGAAATTTTCCGCAATCCGGAATTGGCGCATGCCTTTCGCGTGATCTCCGAGCTGGGAGCGGCGGCGATTTATAGCGGTGGTCCGATCGGAGAAGCGCTGCTCAAGACCTCTCAGCGCCTGGGCGGCACCATGACCGCCGAGGATCTGCGCGAATACAAACCGGAGTGGGTGGAACCAATCTCGACCGAATACCGCGGATGGAAGGTGTTCCAGCTTCCACCCAATGGACAAGGGATCGGGACGCTCGAGATGCTGAATATTCTGGAACCTTTCCCGATCGGCGACTATGAACAAACCAGCGCCGAGGCGCTGCACTTGAAGATTGAAGCCCAGAAGCTATCGGCGCAAGATCTCAAGCGCTACGTCGGCGATCCGCGCTTTGCATCGATCCCTACGAACGCGCTGCTTTCCAAGGCATATGCCAAAGAACGGTCCGCCCTGATCGCCAGCGATCGGGCCAATTGCGATACGCATCCCGGCCAACCGGAAGAGGGCCATGGCAACACCACGTATTTGAGCGTGGTGGACAAGGAGGGAAATATTGTGAGCTGGATCCAGAGCATCTCGGACATTTTCGGCTCGGGCATCGCGGTCGAGGGATTTGGTTTTCTTTTGCACGACCGCGGCGGAGCGTTCTCGCTGGACCCGAAACACCCGAACGCGCTGGGCCCGCGCAAGCGGCCGTTTCACACCATTATTCCCGGCTTTATGGAACGCGGCGATGAACATATCGGCTTTGGGATTATGCGCGGAATCAATCAGGCACAGGCGCAGGCCCAATTTGTATCGAATGTTGCCGACCACAAAATGAACCTGCAAGCGGCTCTGGAAGCGCCGCGTTTCACTAAGCTCACTTTGGGCGGATGCGACGTCCGGGTGGAAGGGCGGATACCTCCGAACGTGCGGGAGGAACTGACCAGGCGCGGGCATGAGTTGATCGTGCAGGGAGACTACTCCGGCTTCATGGGCGGTGGGCAGGCCGTTTCGCACAATAGCGCTTCCCATGTGAATACGGGCGCTTCGTCGCCTCGCAAGGATGGCGCGGCGATTCCGGAACCGGACCCGTACTTCCGGTAGGTTTCGAAAACCGGGGAACGTCCACTCGTCCGTCCCCGGTTTCTTGATACGGTCAATGCGGTTTGTCGGGAGTCTCTGCCTTGAGGCGTTTCTGGAGAATGCGGACCAGACCTTCGGCATTGTCGGCGCGATTTGCGTTCTTGCGCGCCTGCTCTTTCAGCTTGGCATTTTCGGCGAGCAACCGGTCGCGGTCGCGGCGCAGTTGGGCCGTTTCCGCATTTTCGACCGCGGGAGCAGGCCCGACCGGGCCGACATAGCGGGCCACCTCACGGGCCGTAGCGCCTCCCGTGAGGCGCAAAATGAGCGTCGCCTCCATGTCGCCTGATTTTCGCGCGTAATTCATGACGCCATTCCGCAGTTGCTCGCGCGATAGCTCCAGATGCTGGTTGCCGGCGCCATCCTGGATTTCGAGCGATCCGCCAAACGCGCCCTGGACCGCGGGAGAATTGCCATCCCACATTAGGGCCATTTGGTCGCCATGTTGCTGCAGGCGCAAACTGATGGGTTTCTGCGGAACGGTATGGACGCGGTCCCGCACGATGGCGGCTACCAGCACCAAAGCCAGGAGTCCCGGAATGGCCCAGATCCAGCGCGATCCGGAACGCGACACGCGCGAGACGGGAAACTTTGGCGGCTCCCAAAACACATCCGCGCGCGTTGCCAAGGGCGGACTCTGACCACGAGAAGTCCTTACCAGAGCCGGACCGCGCGATGCCAACGCCGTACTGGAAAGTGCCGGAGCGGTCGAGGCAGGCGGCGATAGCGCCTCAACCGTGAATTCCTGGTAACTGGATTGGGTGCGTAAGAGTTCACCGTTTTCACGCACAAAGAAGCCCGCGCGGCAATCGCCGCCGCGCTCGGGGCGAAGCACCAGCGCCACTTGCCAGCTTTCCGGAAAAAATTCCCGGAATATCTCCTGGTCGGAGTCGAGCAACGAGACTTCCGTTCGAGTGTGCGAAACAAACCAACCCACCGGCTGCAACCCGCGCAAATCGGGTTCTTCCCCGGCCTTGGCCAGCAGCGCCCTAAGGCCTTCCCGATCCTTATCGGACAGCAGCAGCGCAGGCCCGCGCGCGTGTTCGCACGGGGCGGAGCGCCAGTTCACCAGGCGCACCAGATTATCGCGGCGCGATCCGAAAAGCACGCCGCCGATTTCCAGGCCGCCGCGCGCTAACTGCCGCATTCCGCCGGAAGCGGCCAGGCGCAACTCATCCATAATCTCCAGCGGAAATTCGACGGTTACGGCCACCGCAGGCGCCGCCCATGTGCCAAACGTAAATTCCGCGAGAGTTTTTCTCAAATCCGTTGGCTTTGTCGATCGGCGTGCGGGAGCTGCACGGAAGTGGCTGCTCCATCCTCGGAGTCCGATTCGTCCGGCACTTCATGAAGATGGTAATAATACACAATTCCGCCCATGGCAATAGCAAAAAACAGAATAATGATAAACCAGCGGCGAGCGCGCCAGTTCCAGAATTTCTCCGTCTCGACGATGCCCGCTGTGAAGCGGACCACGGCCCAGGACAATCCCACTCCGCAAACCAGCTTGGTGTACCAGGGTAGCAGATCCATATGGCCCTGCCCGCCGATTTCGCTCCAGAGAGTGTAGACTACGTTGAGAGCCAGCAGAAACTCGAACATGTAGGCCAGCCGCAGCCAACCGCTGTAGACGCTCTGCGAACGGCTGGCATCAGCCAACGAGTCCGGAACAAGCGTCTCGCTGGGGACATCGTCTGAGCCATCGACCGAGCCATTGTCTGAGCCGTTGACCGACATTGGGGCGGTCGGCGCCAGTTCTTCTTCGGTTTTCAGTTCCCGCAGTCCTTCATCCACCTATTTACCCAACGTATCATGTTCGGACATGGAAGCGCCGGACATAGAAGCGCCCAAGCGCCCATCCCCTCACTTACGTTGGGGCTAGAAGGGAAGCGAACCAATCTAACAGCACCTTATCCAGCCAAAAGCGGGCTTCGCGCCGGCGGCTTAAGAATCCCAAATGTCCCCCGTGTTCCGGCGCTACCAGCGTCAGGTACGGATTTTCCTGAAAAGCCGGATGCTGGTAGACGGAAAAAGGGATTAGCGGGTCGTCCTGGGCCTGAATCACCAAGGTGGGCACGCGAATACGCCCCAGAAACTGATTGCAGGACTGACTGGCGTAGTAGTTGTCCGCAGTGCCAAAGCCAAACGCAGGAGCGGTGAAGGCATCGTCGAATTGGTAAACCGTGTTCACCTGGCGCAACCGGTCGAGCGGAAACGATCCGGGCGCGATGCGCTCCTTGAGGCGGATTCGCTTCTTGAGGCGATCGACAAAGCGATAGGAATAGATGAAGTTCTCGCGACAGGTTAGCCGGCGGGAGCAAGCCGCCAAGTCGATGGGCGTGGAGATTGCGGCAGCGCCCGCCAGAAGGGAGCCGGCGTCATCGGCCAGTTCGCCGGCAAGTTTCAGGACGACATTGCCACCGAGGGAAAAGCCTACCAGAATCAGGGGCCGGCCATTTTCGCGAACAATCTCTCTGGCGACGGCCAACAGATCGCCGGTCTGCCCGGAGTGATACAGAGTTTTGCCGCAAACCGATTCCGTGCCACCGCAACTGCGCATGTTGAAGCGGTGCACGGCGTATCCTCGCAGCAATGCAGCTTGGGAGAGACTGCGGGAATAGCCGGCGTCGCTCGAACCTTCCAGCCCATGCACCAGAAGCAGTTCCGCTTGGGGAGTTGCGGCGGGTGCTTGCGAATGAACCAGAACCTGCACATCCGGTTCGGTGCGAAAGAACCGGGCGCGCACGGGGAACGTTTGGGCGTCCAGCCTTCTTGGCCAGAAGTTACCGGCGATAGTAGCTATATGGGGGTTTGCGAAGAGCGGTTGAAACGCTTCCAAGCTCTATCTTACCGGACTATCTTAGCCGACTCTTTTGCCGGACTATCTTACCGGAACGTTTTAGCGGTGCGGGTGCGGCGTGGTCGCGTCGGACGACAGCGCGCCTTCGCTCTTGCGGCTCAAGTCTTCGGCCAGAATGATGGCCTCCGCCAGATCCTTCATCGGGCGGCGCAGACGGCGGCTTTCATTGCGCAGACGCAGGTAGGCTTCTTCCTCCGAGAGGTTGAACCGGTTCTGCAAGAGCCCCTTGGCGCGCTCTACCAGTTTGCGCGTCTCCAACTGGCGCTTCATCTCCTGCGTCTCTTCGAGCAACCGGGCATTTTCCTCGGCCAGAAATGACTTGGCGATCGCCCCGCCCATCTGCTCGCCGATGAAAGTCAGCAAAGCGATCTCGTCGGAGGAGTGATGGTAGGCCTGGCGATGATGAACGTTGATAACGCCAATCACGTCGCCGCCGGTTACCAACGGCACCGACAGAAAGGCTTCATAGGTGTCTTCCACCAGAGCTTGAAAACGCTTGAAGCGCTGGTCGCGGGAAGCCTGCGACGACAACGCCACCACCGACTTGTGCTCCGCCACCCAACCGGTCAAGCCTTCGCCCATTTTCATGCGAATGTTGCCAAGGTCCTGCGCATGGGGCACTTGGGAAGCGCGCAGCACTACTTCTCCACTCTCCCGTTCCAACAAATAAACCAGACAGGCGTCGCACTCGGTGACGTGCGCCGTGAGACCGACGATTTCGCCCAACATTTCGTCGATCGATAACTCTGACGCCACAATGTTGCTGATCCTATGCAACAGCGCGAGTTGGGAAACGGGAGCTTCCATGAGAGCAGTTGCCATGCTTCAGCTTACTCGGATGAAGCCGGAATGGTCCAATTGAAAATTCTAATTGGACCCATGGCGCCTCCACCTCGATCCTACCTCAGGCTTCTATACCATTAGCAGGAAATAATAATGCTGAGTCCGATGTTGAGGATCGTTCACTTCCAGAGGCACTTTCCACAGGCGCCGCTTTGATCGACGGATAGTACCTGTCCCCACAAATGTCCAGGCCGGAAAACCACAAACATTAAGATGCGGAAAGGTTAAAAACACCTTAAGCCCTAATCTGTTTTGGCGGCGCGCACATCTGAAATAGCAGGTCCTCATAAGGACCAAATAATTCAACAGGAAAGAAATAACCATGAACAAGATTCTGCACGTTGCAACCACCACGGTACTCGCCGCTGGATTGGCGATCTCCGCTTTCGCAGGCCAGGCAGGCACTGCTCCCGCGCCGGCTGCCAAAGCTGCCGCCGCTACCACCAAAACAACCACGCCGGCGCCGACCGCTCAGGAAATCGCTGACGCCAAGAGCAAAGGGATGGTCTGGGCCAACACCACCTCGAAGGTCTATCACACCGACGGCAAACATTACGGGACCACCAAGCATGGCAAGTTCATTACCAAGGAAGACGCCGAAAAGGCCGGCTTCAAGGCCGCGAAGGAACCAGTTGCCGGCAAGACCAAAGTTGCCAAGGCAACCGCTACTACTACCGCTGCGAAGTAAACAGCGGTCTCAATTGAATCCGGATCGCGCGGTAGAGGGCGGTCCGGGTTCTTGGACTCACTCCGCTTCCCGAAACGTGCTGGTACCGCGCCATCCACTTCTTCTCACGCCAACTGCCCTCTTAGCGCTGGTCGCGTCGACAGCAAATGGGGCACTTAGCGCACGCGAGGAGGAGTGGGGTGAGGCACTTGCCCCAATCCAATCCTTAGGTTCAGCGTCGGTGTGCTCAGCGAGTGGCCATTCGCTTGCCGTGAGAAGTATCCAATAGGAGGCGCGAAACATGGATCTCCAACCTGTAGCGCCGAAAGTGATCCTACGCGATTGCGCGGATTACGATGTGGACGCGATCCGCCGTATCGTAGGCGATGGGCTTCGCGACCTCGGTCTTTGGCCATCCGGGCGCACGCTCGTCAAGCCAAACCTGGTAACCGCGAATCCCCTCTTCCAGCACGCCTATACCCGGCCGGAGTTCACCGAAGGAGTTCTTCTGGCCTTGCGGGATCGCGACGCTGAACACCCTGGCGGGCAAAAGATGACGGAGTTGGCGCTAGGCGAGCGCAGCGGGCTGATGACTCCCACTCGCTACGCACTCGATCGGGCCGGCTACAATCCGATGTTGAAGCGGCTGGGCGTGAAAATGTACTGCTTCGAAGAGCAGCCGCAGGTTGAGATCCCGCTGACGCACGCGGGCCGGCTGCGCGATTATGTCTACACACCTGAGCCGGTCGCACGCGCCGATTTCTTCGTAAATTGTCCGAAGTTCAAGGCGCACCCGTGGACCACGGTCACGTTCTCGATGAAGAATTACATCGGCATTCAAGACGACCGCCACCGCGTGATTGACCACGATCAGCACCTCGATGAGAAGGTGGCCGACCTGCAATACATCATTCAGCCGAAGTTCATCGCCGTGGATGCCATTATCGCCGGCCAGGGACGCATGCTCACTCCCATTCCGTTCCCGCTGGGCTTGATCGTGATGGGCAACAACCAGCCGGCCCTGGATGCCGTGTGCTCGGCGATTATCGGACTGCGCGCCGCCGACATTCCGCACATCCGGCTGGCAAGCGAGCGTGGTTTTGGTCCCATTGACCTGGCGGAGATCGAGATATCCGGAGATGTCACGTTCGAGCAGGCTCGCGAGCGGGCACGCGGTTTCAAGGCCGGTCTCACGCGGGTGGAAAAATACTTCGAAGGCACCAAGATCAGCGCGTATGCCGGCCCGCCTCCTGCCTCGCATCGCCGTTCCCCGGTCTGCCACGGACACACGGACTACTGCTGGGGAGGCTGCCCCGGAACCATCCAGGAGGCCATTGAAATCATCCGCGTCTATGATGAGCAGGCGGATGCGAAGATGCCCCGCCTGCATTTTGTCTTCGGCGATTACCAGGGCGCCATCGACGCCCGCCCGGGAGAAAAGGTCGTCTTCGTCGGCGATTGCGTTCATTGGAAAGGGAATCTGAACGGCGAGCTGGTCGAAATACAGGGCGCATACCGGGACGGAGCCGGGAAAGATCCTCACCATCCCGCAACCACGGGTATTTACAAGAAAATGGCCTCCGCGACAGCGAATCTCGTGTCCTCGCGGAAAAAGAACTGGCTCCATTTGAAAGGTTGCCCCGTTACCGTTGCCGAGCAGGTCCTGATGGTCGTCGGGCTATCGCCCGGCGTGAAGAATCCCTACACGGATGCGCGAGAAACTTTCGCGTTCAACAAGGCATACCTGGAATGGCGTGGCGCAACGCTCCTGAAGCGGCTGCGAGGGATTCCGTATCAGAAGCGCGATCTTTCCGGATGATGCTCGCCAGCGAGCCGGTCCCTGACCCGTAGGCGAAAATCCGACCCGCCCATAACAAATCCCCCCGCCCACGGCCGCGGAATCCGTGCGAGAATGCTCCTTCGGTTCCGGAAGCGAGGCTGCATGTCCACCTTACCCATGAACTGGCGAGCCCACACCACCGTGTTCTACGGATGGTACCTGGCCGCCGCCCTGTTCTTGATCATGGTGTTCACCGGCGGTATCGGCTTCTATGTCTTCCCCGTTTTTGTCGGTTCACTCCATTCCGACCTCGGCTGGAGCATCACGCAGATCTCCGGCGCCATCGGTCTTTGGGCGATCGTCTTCGGCCTTTCCGGTCCTCTGGTTGGCGCGATGTCGGAGCGCTTTGGTCCCCGCAAAACAATTCTCGCCGGGGCAGCGTTGGCCGCCTTCACGGCGATCGGGTTAGCCTCCATGTCACGCCTGTGGATGCTCTACGCGCTGCAAGCGCCAGCCGGCTGTTCCTGCGCGGCGACGACGCTGGTGCCCGGCCAGACGCTGATAACCAACTGGTTCACGCGCCACCGCGGCCGCGCCATGGCAGTGATGATGATGGGCATGGGTGGAGGTGGTTTCCTTCTCCCTCCGCTGTACGAGCTTGTCATTCGAACCTTTGGCTGGCGCGTCTGCTTCGCCTGCGGGGCGGCCGCCATGCTTGGCGTAGTGATTCCGGCCACCGTGATTTTCGTTAGAGATTTGCCTTCACCACTTGGTCTTCTGCCTGACGGATTGACCACGCCGGAGTTCCCCCTAACCGGCCAAGACAAGCGGCTCACCGGACTGCCCGTATCACAGGCTGTCAAGACCTTGAACTTTGGACTGCTCCTCGCGATTTATCTGCTTCAGCTCATTGGAATGTCAGTGCTGAACTTCCACTTCGTTCCGTTCGCCAGCATACAGGCCGGATTCACCGCTCAACAGGCTGCTCTGTTCCTCGGCTTCGCTCTCGGCTTCAGTGTAGTGGGCCAGTTTGGCTTCGGCTGGCTGGCCGATCGTTTCAATCCGGTCTTCCTTCAAGCCGCGACCGGCTTGTTGATGGCGCTGGGCATCGCGGCGATCGAACTCGGAGTCATTCGAGTTGGCTCTCATGATACCTCCGCTCTCTGGGGCTACGCAGTCGGCTACGGTCTCGGCTTGGGCGGGCAGAATGTTCTGCTGCCGCTTCTGGTCGGCCAATGTTTCGGCGAATTGCACTTCAGCAAAATACTGGGGTTGATGATGGGAGGTTTCGCGATTGGCGCCATGATCGGCATCCCAGTGGCGGGTTGGAGCTATGACCGGTTTAGGACTTACGAGTTCGCGTTCCTGGGTTGTCTGGCGCTGTTTCTCCTCTCCGGCGTTCTGGCGATGTTCATCCGCGCCGGCCGAA
>DATFZA010000658.1:0-9324 GCA_035314765.1 Bryobacteraceae bacterium | reverse complement strand
ACCCCGCCGGCCAGCGCAGCGCAGACCCCGCCGGCCAGCGCAGCGCAGACCCAGCCGGCCAGCGTAGCGCAGACCCAGCCGATCACCGTAGCGCAGACTCAGCCGACCAGCGTAGCCGACACGCCACGGATGAGCGCAGCGAAGAAGACCCAGCGATGAGCTCGGCAGGACAAACAGCAAAACGTGCGTTCTTGCGCACTGCCAAGGCTGGTGGCCTCTTCCGCCGTTCCATGGCGAGCACCTGGCGCAACGAACGCCTCCTGATCTTGTGCTATCACGGGATTTCTCTCGAGGATGAACACCTCTGGAACCCGGGCCTATACATCGATCGAGCGACCTTTCGCGCTCGGATGCAAATGCTTCGGGATAGCAGGTCCAATATTCTTCCTCTCGATGAGGCGCTGGTTCGACTGGAAAGAGGCACGCTCCCTCCGCGTAGCGTCGCGCTGACGTTTGATGACGGTTCCCACGACATGTGTGCGCTGGCAGTTCCGATACTGCGGGAATTCCAATTTCCGGCGACGGTGTATCTAACGACTTATTATTGCCGTCACCAACTGCCGGTATTTGACACCATTTGTTCCTATCTGATCTGGAAAAGCCGCGGCAAGACTCTTCTCCTGGATGGAATTTTGCCTGAGGGAGGCACGATTCATCTCGCCGGAGACGCCGAATGGCGAAACGTATTTCAGCGGATCTGGCGCCACGTAAGAGTGGAAAAAATGTCCGCCGCGGCCAAGGATGACTTGGCGGAGCAACTGGCCACAAGGCTAGGCATCGACTACGCGGAAATCCGCCGGCGCCGGCTCTTGTACATCATGAATGCGGAGGAAGCATCCGCAATCGCGCGCCAAGGAATCTCGCTGGAACTGCACACCCACCGCCATATGGTTCCGCGCAACCGGGATTTGTTCATGCGCGAAATCCGCGACAACGAGGCCGAGATTTGTAACATCACCGGCGGCCAGACCGTCCCCCGGCATTTCTGCTATCCGAGCGGCGATTACCTCCCGGAATTCGGCGGATGGCTCCGCGAGTTGGGTGTTCGCTCGGCCGCCACTTGCGACGCCGGATTGGTGTCGCGCGCCGATGACCCCATGCTCATTCCGCGCCTGCTGGACGCGCCGTCAGTCTCTGAAGTCGATATGGAATCGTGGCTCGCGGGTTTCACTCCCTGGTTGCGCTGGCGCACCGGACACTCGGCCAAGATGAACAACCCGTACTTCGTGTCCGATCCCCGTCAGTTGTAGTTCTTACCTAAACCGCCGGTCTCCAGTCGAGCACCACTTTGCCGCTGCTTCCCGCCTTCATGGCGGCAAAGCCCGCTTCAAAATCGCGATAGCCCAGCCGATGCGTAATCACCGGGCTGATGTCGAGTCCGGATTCCAGCATCACCGTCATCTTGTACCAGGTTTCGTACATTTCCCGCCCGTAGACGCCCTTGATCGTGAGCATGCTGAAAATCACCTTGTTCCAGTCGATGGCCGTCTCCTGATTCGGAATTCCCAGCATGGCGATCTTGGCCCCGTGGCTCATGTTGGCCAGCATCTCTCGAAAGGCCGTAGGATTGCCGGACATTTCCAGGCCGACGTCAAAGCCTTCCGTCATTCCGAGTTCGCGTTGAACGTCAGCCAACGACTTCTGCATAGGATTGACCGCCAGCGTCACGCCCATTTTTCTCGCGAGATTCAGGCGCTCTTCATTCAGATCGGTAATCACCGTGAATCGCGCGGCGGCGTGTTTGGCCACGGCCGCGGCCATCAAACCGATGGGTCCGGCGCCGGTGATCAGCACATCTTCACCCAGAACGGGAAAGGAGAGCGCGGTATGCACCGCGTTCCCGAACGGATCGAAAATCGCGGCGATCTCTAATGGCACAGACGGCTTGTGCGGCCAGATGTTGGTCATCGGCAGAGCGATATATTCGGCAAAGCAGCCCGCGCGATTCACCCCTACGCCTTGCGTGTGCGCGCACAGATGACGCCGGCCGGCCAGGCAGTTGCGGCAGCGCCCGCATACTACGTGTCCTTCCCCACTGACGATCGTGCCGGCATGAAAATCGCTAACGTTGGCGCCAACTTCCACAATTTCGCCGACGAACTCATGGCCGATCACCAGCGGCACCGGAATGGTTTTCTGCGCCCAGGCGTCCCACTCGTAGATGTGCAGATCCGTGCCGCAAATTCCGGTCATCAGCACCCGGATCAAAACATCATTGATGCCGATCTGCGGCTCCGGGACATCCTGGAGCCAAATTCCACGTTCCGCCCGGCTTTTCACAAGAGCTTTCATAGAGGCCTCTCTTACTGTAACGGTTCGCGCGCGACGTCTATGGGCCGCGACTGCTGAAGACTGCAAGCTGGCAGACATCGCCCGGGCCAGAGCACCCTCACAACGTCGGACGTCTACGTTGCCCGCTCACGCCGTTATCGTCTGCTACGTCACGGCAAGACGCTCGAGGATTTCGCGGCTGGCTTTCAGCCTAGTAACCGGCTGGTGCTCCAGCTGGATGCGGACCTCTATACATCGACGCTGTTGGTGCTCGCGGTCCTAAGCCGATTCCTAGTAACCGGATCGGTGCTGATCTTTGACGAGTTTTCCAGGGCGACTGGCGAATTCAAGGCTCTTACGGACTACACAAACTCTTTCAAGAAGATGTTTCGGCCAATCGCCTGCAGCGGCGGCTTCTGCGAGCAGTCGGCCTTTGAGATTTTGTAACTGTATCGGGCTTACCGCACCACCACCTTCTCGGTAGCCTGATTCCCAAATTCGTCCAACACTCGCACGGCAATCACCTGCTCGCCCGCGCCAGCCTCCACACGCAGCCGGAAATCCTCCTCCGGAGAATCAAACAGCCGCGTCACCGGCAACGCCAACAGCCACTCGCCGCCGTTCAGCGAGTACTCCGCCTTCTCCACAATGCTGCGCGCGTCCCGGGCTTTCCAGCGAATATCCACGCCGTTCCCCGCCCGACCGGCGGTCAGATTCAGAATCTGCGGCGGCGTATTGTCGATCAAGAACCGATCGCTTACTAGCGACCCCGTCAGTGCCTGCCCCGGTGGATTGCTGGGCGCATCCGTTGCCGTCACCCGCAAGACGTACTCGCCGTCCGGAAACGACGTGCTATCAAAACTCAAATACTTCTCGTGAACGCGGTCCTTCAGCGGCTTCCACTCGCTCTCTCCGGCGCCACGAATCTCGACTGTATATGACAGCACGTCCTGGTTTTCATCCGTCGCAGTCCAGCGCGCGCTCAGGTAGCCTTTGGCGTAACTCAGCGTCTGCGAACCTCCGCCCTCTGCCGAAGCCGGAGCCGCCGCGTGCTGCCCCATCGGCGGAATCGTCAATGAAGCGGGCGGCCCGGCCAGAGGCGCGGATTGAGACGAAGCCGGAAACCGGTAGTTCGGTTCAAGAATATCGATTGCCCCCACTTCGGGCGCTACATTCTTCGGCTCATACGCCACTTCCACTGAGGACAGTTCCGCGGCGGCCCCCGCTAGATCCACACGGTACTGCAGAAAGCGCGCCGCCGGCGATACCACCCGTCCGCCTCCGCAACTTTTGCAATCCGGCATATCGGTATGGTCGCGTTCCGGCGTCGCCCAAGGACTCCAATTCGATTGCGCTCGGCTCAAATTGCCGCTTCTGGTCGAAAACGCCAGGCGCGACGGCGTGCCCCGATACGCCAGGCGTCCCCAATACGAGAACGACCCTGCATCCAGCACGTCGCTTTCATACGATCCGCTCGCGGCCAAGCCCGGCCCAATCTGGAACACCTTGCCGATATTGCCGCTGATCGCGTACACCGTCTTCTGCGTCGAGAAAAACCCCGTGATCTGCGTCGGCGCCGCATCCACTAGCAGTGTGCTGAGTTGGTTCCCATCCAACCGGTAGATTTTGCCGCGGTTACCTGTCCCTAGTAACGGGCGTGCATCGCTGTCCAGACCGATCGCATAGACAATATCCTGTGTCTGGCTCCAGAGCTTGTGCGGCGCGCCATCCGGGTCGATCCGGTATACGTCGGAGCCCCCTACAATCGGTGTTGCAGCCGGGGCCGGGGCAAGCGCCGGTGGCGCGCCAGGATTCGGATTGAGACTGGCCGCGGGTTGCGGCGCAACCGGCGCGGGCCCGGCTTTATTCCCCACCCCCGCTGCGTAGATTGCCCCATCCGGCGCCACCGCTAGAGCCGTAATCTCCCGCTTTGGCGCCTGATACAGCACAAATCCCTGAGCACTGGGAGAAACCCGCAGGACCAAGCCGCCCGGCTCCGTCCCCACGATCGCGTCGTCCTTACCATCAATGGCCAATGACCGGGCGTGCGTCTCGTCGGTATTGAAAAAGACCGCGCCCTTTCCATCCTGCGTTACCCGATGCAGTTCCCCGCGGTCTCCCGTGGCGATATAGAGATTGTCTTTGCTGTCGAACGCCATGGCCCAGATATACTTGGCGCGCGGATCGTAAAACACTTGCGCCTTGCCATCCCGTCCAATCTGATAAACCTTCCCATCTGGGCTCGTCGCCGCGAACAACCGGTCTTTATGGTCTACGGCGAGCGCGTGAATCTCCAGACCATCCAGTTCAGCCACCACGCGGCTCTTGCCGGCCGAATCGATCGCGAATAGCTTGGCCGAATGACTGCCTGAACCGCCGCCGCCCACATACAGCGTACCCTTGGAATCTGCCGCCACAGCCCACAAATACGGTGTCGCCGAGTCAAACAGTTCCCGCAGCTCCGGAGCGAGAAAGAGATGTCCGTCGCTGCGCAGAGAAAGTTGATTCAACCGCCCTTTCTCAAATTCGGCGGGCTCGTCCTGCTGCCAGAACCGCGTCTCGACTGCGGAACACGAAAAGGCAATTCCGCAAAACACCACCATCCAGCGAAAAATCATTCTTGGTAATTGGGTCCTGTGTTAGAGGCGCGTTTCTCCACCCGCCCCGTTTCTCAATCGGCGCTTTCTATTTCACCGTGATCTTCAACGTATAGCTGCCGCTCACCACGAAATCGAACGGAATGCTGCCTTGCTCGATCGTGCTCTCGGCTGAGCTGATGTAGTGCCGGCTGGCCGTCCGCCCGGCCTGCATCACGTTTACGATGGACGCCGGCAGCGCCGGCAGCGCCTTGTCTTCCAAAAAGACCGTCGGCCGCGCTTCCACCAGCGATACATAAAGCTGATTGTTCGACCGCTCCTGATTGATCAGCGACACGGTTTGCGGAATGTCCAGATCGCGCGCCGCCAGTCCCGCCGCGCTCTGCATACGGTTCAGCGTTTCAGCGTCGCTGACCACAATGCGATGTTCGCCGCGCGCCAGCGTCGCTGGTATTTTCAACGTGAATTCGCGCTCGATGCGCTCGCCACGGTACGGGCGCAAGAAAACCTTCAGCGGCACTTCGCTGCCCGGTTCTACTTCGCTCGCGGGAATCCAGGCGTTCTCGATCGTCGCAATTCTCCGCTCCGGCAACAGATCCACTGTCGCGTCCACGCTCTTCAGCTTGGGTGTCCCTACTGAATTCAGAAACAGGCGGTTGAATTTCTCCCCCCAAAATGTCGCCAGCATCATCGGCGCCGGCATGGGCGCTTCGCTTGGCGCCAGCATCGTACTGATGTCCATATCCGGCTGTCCAGCGCCGTCAAATTGCACTTTCCCGCTCAACCGGTACGTCGCTTCATCCGCATAATCGTTCAACCCCGAAAGCGAGTTGAACATCGTCAGCATCATCAGATAGGGCGTCCACTTCTGCTGCACAAACACGTTGAAATGGAGCACGCTCTCCTTCCTCATCGCGTTGTTGTCGCTGAAAGACCGCACCTTTAACGTCACCGGAACCATGGGCGCCGTCGCGCCCAGCACGCCTTCAATGGCGCTGTGGCGGTCCTGATGCAGCGCTCCCACAATTTCGGTGGCGTTGCCCATCTTGTTCGGCTGGTACGACGACGCCAGGGTCATTAGCACTTCGCCTTTCGCCATCGGCATGTTTACCGGCCCGAGATTGAAGAAAGAATGCCCGCACGCCAGCACTCGTTTGCCGTCGTTATAGGTCACCGTACACATGCCGGTCATGCTCATATCGCCTGTCACTAGTACGCCGGTTACGGCGTCTCCCGGTTGCAGCGACTTCTGCCACCCGGGCGCGGGCTTTGAATCCTGCAGCGTGCTGCTGGCCCCGCCCGCCGCCACCTGCACTCCCATTTGCTCGAAAAGCGGCGCCACCTGGCGGATCACATTCTCGTGAAATCCGGATAAATATAGAGGCGTTTCGATCGGAATCATGGTCTGCAACACTGTCGACGCCTTGCCCACGGCGGACTCCGGCGTCTTCGCATCCACCGGCCGGGATTCGTCGAAATCGTTGACCTCCAGCATGTATTCAATGGGAGTGATCCCGCAGATTGCGTCGGGCGAAAATACGCTCATGCGCAAGGCCACCGCGCCCACCAGCTTGCCATCAATGTAGACAGGGCTACCGCTCATCCCTCCCGCTACGTTGGTCCGGATCGCCTTGCCCAGCATTTTGGCGAGAATAATGTCCTGATGAGGCCCCCACTGGTTTTTCAGCAGACCCACGATCTCCACAGGAATCGGCTCGGGATCGTTGCCCGCCAGCACCGTCCAGGCGTAGCCCTTCATCCCAGGCTGGATGTCTTTGAGCTTGAAAATCTCAGGCTTACCGGCTCTTGGACGAGGTGGCCCAGCTTCCTGTGCCAGCATAAGCGTCGAAAACAGCACCGCCAAGACGAATGCGGTCACCTTCGGCATCGGACCTTCCTTATTACCTGCGGATGCGGGCGAAACCCGCCTTCTTTCATTATTAGCACGCTCTGCTCAAACAATTTTTCTAGACTTTGATTCCCGCTCAATGTACTCTGACAGTACATCGGCAAACAAAAGGCGAAGCTTTAGACATGAATCTATCCCTCGAACTATCTGACATGCCCGGCCAAAGCCCCAACGCCCAGGCGAGCATCGAGACCGCCGTCGCCCGCTTCGAGCAGTGGATGACCGTCCCCGATTCCCCCATTCGCGCCATCAAGCATCTTCCCGCCCGCGAAGGCCAATTCGTGGAAATGCCCAGCCAGATTGCAGACAGCCTGCGTCAGGCGCTAGCCAAGCGCGGAATCACGCAACTCTATACCCACCAGGCCGAGGCCTTCGATCACGCGCAGGCCAAGCGCAACGCCGTCATCGTCACCCCCACCGCCAGCGGCAAAACCCTCTGTTACAACCTGCCGGTGCTCAATCGGCTCCTCACCGCCCCCGCCGCCCGGGCTATGTATCTTTTCCCGACCAAGGCGCTCGCCGAAGATCAACTGCAGGAGTTCCACGCCGCGGTGGAAGCCATGGGCTCCGATATCCGCGCGTTCACTTACGATGGCGACACTCCCCAGGACGCCCGCCGCGCCATTCGTGAGCGGGCCAACGTCATCCTCACCAACCCCGACATGCTCCACAGTGGCATTTTGCCCCATCACACCAAATGGGCGAAATGTTTCGAGAATCTCCAGTACATCGTCATCGACGAACTGCATTATTACCGCGGCGTGTATGGTTCTCACTTCGCCAATCTGCTGCGCCGTCTGCGCCGCATCTGCGAGTTTTACGGCTCCAAACCGCTCTTCCTCTGTTGTTCGGCCACCATCGCCAATCCCCGGCAGCTCGCCGAAGCGCTCACCGGCGAGCCTTTCGAACTCATCGATCGCAGCGGCGCGCCCACCGGAGAAAAGTATTTCGTCTTCTACAATCCTCCTGTCGTCAACCGCCAGCTCGGCATCCGCCGCAGCTATCTGCACGAAACCCGCCGCATCGCGACTGAGTTTATTGAGCGCGGCCAGCAGACGCTGGTCTTTGCCAACAACCGCCTGGCCATGGAAATCCTGCTCACCTATCTGCGCGATACCTGCGACCGCGGCCCCCTGCCCGTCAGCATGATACGAGGCTATCGCGGCGGCTATCTTCCCAAGGAACGCCGCGAGATTGAACGCAAGCTGCGCGCCGGTGAGATCCGCGCCGTCGTGGCCACCAACGCGCTGGAGTTAGGCATCGACATCGGCTCTCTCGACGCGGTGGTCATGGCTGGCTATCCCGGCTCCATCGCCTCCACCTGGCAGCGGGCCGGGCGCGCCGGCCGCCGTCAATCCACTTCGCTCGCCGTCATGATCGCCTCTAGCGCGCCACTCGATCAATACATGGTGGAGCACCCCGAATATTTCTTCGATCGCCCGCCCGAGCATGCGCAGATCAACGCGGACAATCTCGAAATCCTCATCAACCACTTAAAGTGCGCCGCGTTTGAGCTGCCCATTCGCGAAGGTGAAAAGTTCGGTCCGCATGATCCCACTTCGTTGTGCCGCTTCCTCGCCGAGGAAGCTGGCCTCCTCAATCATTCCGCCGGTTGCTGGCATTGGACCTCCGACACCTATCCGGCCGACGCGGTTAGCCTGCGCTCCATCACCAGCGACAACTTCGTGGTCGTCGATATCACCGGAGACCACCAGGTAATCGCCGAAGTTTCGTTCCCCGTCGCCCTCACCACGCTGCACGAGAAAGCCATCTACCTGCATGAAGCGCGCCAGTATCAGGTCGAACGCTTCGATTACGACGGCCGCAAAGCCTATGTCCGCCGCGTCGATAGCGATTACTTTACTGACGCCATCGATTACACGCAGGTCAAGGAACTGGAACGTCTCGAAGAGCGCGCCGTCACTACCGCGCAAGCCATCCATGGCGACGTGCGCGTCAACCGGCAGATTGTCGGCTTCAAAAAAGTAAAGTTCTACACGCTGGAGAACGTCGGCGCCGGACACCTCTCCATGCCGGAACAGGAGATGCACACTACCGCCTTCTGGCTGCATTTTCCGGAGGCGTTCTTGGCCCGATTCGAAGATCTCACGCCCACCGAAAAGCAGAACGGCCTGGTCGGCCTGGCCAACCTTCTTCGCACCGTCGCGTCTCTGCTCCTGATGTGCGACCCGCGCGACCTCGGCGTGGCCATCACCGAAGACATCGCCAAATCCAGTGGCCGTTGGGAACCCGATCTCTTCCTCTACGATTGCTACCCCGGCGGCATCGGCCTCAGCGCCCCGCTCTACAAACTCACCCCGCGCCTGTTATCGGGCGCCTCCGAACTCCTGTCCGGATGTGCCTGCGAGTCCGGCTGCCCCGCCTGCGTCGGTCCCGTCGGCGAAGTAGGAGAGCGTGGGAAAGAGGCGACCGGGAGAATCCTGTCGGCGTTAACTAACCTTTTGGCGGGCGCGCGGCAAGCGCGCGCTTGATCCTTCCAATAGCTGTCCCAGGCGCTCCCAGCTTGTGTTCCCATATTCGGAGAAC
>DATFZA010000657.1:0-3544 GCA_035314765.1 Bryobacteraceae bacterium | reverse complement strand
CAAAGGAATGAGCATCACTTTTGGTGAAATGTTCAATCCGACCATCACCGACCACTACCCCGACGCGCCCCCTGTCTTTCAGGAGCGTTTTCGCGGCGCCCATGTGCTGCAGCGCGACGAGAATGGGCTGGAGAAGTGCGTGGCTTGTTTTCTGTGCGCGGCAGCCTGCCCGGCCGATTGCATTTATATTGAAGCCGCGGAGAATACCGACACTCTGCGCATCAGTGGCGGCGAGCGGTACGCCAAAGTCTACAACATCGACTACAACCGCTGCATCTTCTGCGGCTACTGCGTGGAGGCCTGTCCCACGGACGCCATCACCCATGGCCATGGCTACGAACTAGCCAGCTACAACACGTCGACCCTCATCTACCGCAAGGAGCACATGCTGGCGCCGATTCCCGAAGGGGCGCATTTTCCGCTGAAAGCTGAAGAGAGTTCCGAGCCGGCGGGGCACTAACCGCCCAAATTCGGTGCCTGTTGCTCCCGGATTCTATGGCGGGCACGATCAAGCTCTATCTCGACGACGACCACTGTTTTGAAACGGATGCGAGCATAATAGCGATCAAGGCAGGCGCTCTGGCGTTTGACCGGACTTGTTTCTATCCGGGAGGGGGTGGACAGCCGTCGGATGAAGGCCGGGCCTCGCTCGGCAACGGCCAGGTGCTGGAGATCGCCTCGGTCTATGAAGACGCCGAAGCGAGGATCTGGCACGTGGGCCAGGATACGGCGCCACCGGACCTGCTTGGGGCGCGCGTCCGGCTCGCGCTCAATCGGGAAAAGCGGATCGTTCTCTCGCGCTATCACACCGTGCTGCACATCCTGAACACGATTGCCCTGCGCGACCACGCGGCCTGGATCACCGGAGCCCAGATCGGAACGGACTATTCACGGATCGACTTCAAGTGGGACGGCTTTTCGCCGGCGGTCTGCACTGAAGTGGAAGCCAAGGCGAACGCCGTGATTGAGGCGAATCACGCCTTGAAATCCTTCTCGATATCGGAAGAAGAATTCGCCAAGCGTCCCGATTTGCTCCGGACCCTGGAGGTCAGGCCGCCGGTCGTGAACGGACACGTGCGGGTAGTCGCAATAGCGGGATTTGACGAGCAGGCGTGCGGCGGGACGCATGTCCTGGCGACCAAAGAAATCGGCCGGCTGTCGATCTTTCGCAGTGAGAACAAGGGCAGGATCAACAAGCGGCTGTATGTGCGGCTGAGTTAGCTCTGTTAGCTTCGACATCGGCTCAACCAGGAATGTCGTGGCCACCTTTGGCAACCCGCGCGCACTCGCGCCAGATGGAACTTTGCCGCGAGGCGAAGAAGTCCGAAGCCGTTGATGGCCGGCATGGAGAGATCGCTGAGCACGGCGTCAAACTGGTCACGCTCGATTTGCCCCAAAGGGTCGGGCCGCTGGAAGTTTTCGCCACGTCGAAACCCGCTTCAGTCAAGAGAACCGGCGTACCAAGCCAACCTCATAGTTTCTGATTATTTGCAGCGGCCCGCGGGGTCTTGCTAAAGCGTAACCCCGGTTGCGTCGATCTGTTCGAATGAGGGAAGACCAAAGTTTCATGAAGAGAATCTCGATTGTCCTGCTGCTGATGGGGTTTGTCTCGGCGGCTGAGTCGCTGCACAAAACCAGGCCGTCTTGGCTCACCCCTTACTCCGGCGCAAACGTAACCACGGAGAACGCCACAGAGACCTCTTTTGACACGCGTGCCAAACCCGAGGACCTGATCGCCCACTACCGTAAGCTAATCACCGGGGCCGGTTTGCCGTTTGTGCCAAATTTTGACGGCATCGGAACTTCGATACGGGCCGCCACCCCGGAATGCGATCTCTTGATCAAAATTCGCGAATCGGACCTCGGAAGCTTCGCCAAAGTCAATTGCCCAGCGAGGGCCGCCGGCTCCGCAAGTCCGTTGTATGGCGAGGACGTAGGGATCGTCAATCCCGAGCCTCCACCACCGCCGGCGCCCGAAAAGCCAGCAGCCGCTGCCCCAGACGAACACGAACAGAAAACGCCGCCAGCTTCGGAGCCCGAGCCTAGAAAACAACTTAAGAACTAGTTTAGGCTTCACTCCTGCCGCAACGCGATCAGCGGATCGATCGATGTCACCTGCCGAGCCGGAAACAGACTCGCCACCGTAGCCACGCCCACAAACAGCACGAACACCGCGCCGAAGGTGAACGTATCCGTTGGACTAGTGGCATAGAGTAGAGACCCGAGCAGCCGGGTCAACGCCAACGCCCCAACGACGCCCAACACCGCGCCTCCCAGCGCCAGCAGCACTCCCTGGCGCACCACCATCGCCAGAATCGATTCTTTCGACGCGCCCAGCGCCATGCGAATCCCTAATTCATTGGAGCGCTGTCTGACCGAGAGCGCGATTACCGCGGCAATACCGCCCGCGCTTACCAGCAGCGCCAAGCCCGCGAACAATCCCAGCAGCAATGTTGTGACGCGCGGCGACGTCAGGTACTCGGCTTCCAAATGCTCCACCGTATCCACCTGATCTACCGCGAGTTGCGCATCCACTTGGCGTAGCCCGCCGCGAATCGACGGCCACACGGCCATTGGCTCCATTGTGGTCCGGACCACCAAATCGCTCACAAACCCGAATTGCGCCACCGGTACGTAAATCTCGTCTCCCACCGGATGACTCAGCCCGTATTCCTTGGCGTCGCCGACGATTCCCACGATCTTGATCCAGGTGGCGCCGTTGTCGAAAGAGACGCGTTTGCCGATGGGGCTTTCCGACGGCCATCTGTGGCGCACCATCGCCTGGTTGACCACCGCCACCGGCAAAGACTTCTCGTCATCGCGCGCAGTGAAGGTTCGGCCCTCGATTGACGCTTGCCGGATGGTCTCAAAATAGCCGTCACTCACACCATTTGCATCCGTACGCGGCGCCAACTCTTGTTTCGAGACCGGGCGGCCCTCGATCTGGAAGTCGCTGCTTCCCGGTCCGGATGCAACGCCACCCGGATTGAAGGGAAAATTGGTGGCCATGGCGGCCGACTCCACGCCCGGCAGCCCGCGCACTTTAGCGAGGATGGTCCTGCCCAGCGGCGCCTGTTGATCGTGCGAGTAGTGCGTCGCGTTCGGCGTAATCCGCATAGTCAAGAGCCTGGTCGAATTGAACCCGGGATTTTCCTGCACCAGTCTTAGAAAGCTGCGAATCATCAATCCCGCGCCAATCAGTAGCACAAAAGACACCGCCACTTGAGCAACCACCAGCGCCGCTCGCAGACGTTGACCGCCCCGGCTCGTCGTGGTCCGGCCCGCGCCTTGTTTCAAGGCCTCGGAAACGTCCGTTCGGGCTGAAAAGGCCGGTGCGAGTCCAAAAAGAATACCAGTAACCATCGAAATCAAAAAGGTGAACAACAGCACCGGAGCGTCAATGTGAATCTCGCTGGCCCGCGTCGTGAACCTCTCCGCGAATTGCGAGAGCAAGTGAACGGTGGGCGGGGCCAGGGCCAGTCCGAGCAAGCCGCCAGCCAGCGACAACAGCAAGCTCTCGGTCATCAACTGCCGCAATAATCGC
>DATFZA010000656.1:0-12104 GCA_035314765.1 Bryobacteraceae bacterium | reverse complement strand
GCGTCAGGCAGGACGCCGAGCTTGGCCTGCGCGCCGAGCGGATCGGAGACCACGTCGTGACCGTCCACTTCGATACTTCCCGCATCTGGCTTCATCAGACCGTAGATCATGCGGAGGGTGGTTGTTTTCCCCGCGCCATTCGGTCCGAGCAATCCCGTGACTGCGCCATCGGGCGCGGTGAAAGAGATCGCGTCCACCGCTACTACCGGGCCGAAGCGCTTTTGCAGATTCGCAACCTGGATCATTGGTTAGTACCGGGACCGCGATTAGTCCCGGGACCGATTCCTGCCAGTGGATCGGGACCAGACGGTCCGAGAAAGAACGGCGGACGTTTCACATGTTCCACGCAACTCGAATCCAGATTCGCCGCGCTGCCGGCATTCAGAAACTGCGACATCAGCTTAATCACGCACTTGCTTTGCCACGCTCCGTGACCGGTGCCCGGAACCACAATCTGCTTCGAGTTCTTCCACTCCGCCGCTATTTGTCGACCCCAAACCGCGGGTGTGATGGGATCGAGGTCACCGGAAAGGATCAGGGCCGGAACATCGGATGGGGCATTCTCGAAATAGGCGGCCTCCACTTGGCCACGCGGCCAGAACTCGCAAGGTTTCAACCGCAGCTCGGCCATTTCCGGGCCCAGAAACGTTCCCGCGGTTTCGCGTTCCACCGAGCCCGGTCTAATTATCGATGCATCTTCGCTGCAAACCACCGAGAAGTGCATCCCCAGAGCCATGCTCTCTGAAAGCGGATCGTAGGCCGCGCCCAAGGCCAGCATGCCGGTGAAGTTTCCTTTCTCGGCTTCTTCTATCAGCAATGGCACCAGCGATGCCGTCTCCGGCGAGTACAGAGAGGCGAACAGGATGCTGCCGACGGTGAGGCGCTTGACGTCCAGTTCCTTCTCGAGGCCAGTGCGTGGATGAACGTAACGAACATGCTGCGGATGCGCACCCAAACGATCGAGCAGCGTCTTCAAACGATCCCGCAGATTGGGGAAGCGCTGGTTGCAGCCCGGGTCTTTTTCGCAGTCGCGGAACAACAGATCCATGGCGCGCTGGCCGTCGCGCGCCATGTAGAGGGGCAGCTGCATATTTGTTGGCGCGACACTGTCTAGAATGACAGCCCGGGTGCTGGCGGCATGCCGTCGCGCGTACACGATGGCCGCTCGCGTGCCGTAAGAAACACCGAACAGGTTGATCTTGGCGTAACCGAGAAACTGGCGGACGTCGTCCAAGTCGTCCATCGCAATGGAGGTCGTGTATTTGGTGACGTCGGCTTTTCCTTGGTAAGAATCGAGGCAGGCGCGCAGGTTCCGGACCATCGGCGAATCGTCATCGTCTTCCTCCTCGCCCTTGGCCGGCTTGCATTCCAATGGATTCGACTTGCCGGTCCCGCGCTGATCCACGAAGACCAGATCGCGATCCATTTCAAAGGTGCGGAACGGTTCCTGGAGCTGGCCCGCCAGATCCGCCGCGCCCTGGCCCGGACCGCCGGCCAAAAAGAAGACCGGATCGGGTGCGAACTTCTGCTTGAGCGCGGGCAGGACGACGATTTTCAGCGGAATCTTCCGGCCCGCTTTGGCTACGCGGTCTTCCCAGACATCCAGCGTGCCGCAGTACCCATCGCTGGGGCCGTCGGCGGACTTGCAGGGCTGCAGCCGGTCAATGCCGGAGGGTTTCCTCAACGACGAGCAGGAAGAGAGCAGCAGCAGAGAAGCAAGCAAAAGCCGGCGCTGGAGCGCAGTCATGAGAAGCCTACAGTATAACTTCCGGTCGGCCTACCGATAAGAAGCCTTATGAGTGTGAATTACCTTCTTTATTCCAGTACCGCGGTGGTCCACTTCACCCAAGCCGATCTAGTCCAACTCCTCAAGTTGAGCCGAGTCAACAATCAGGCGCACCAGCTTAGTGGGATGCTGCTGACTCGGGGAGACAAGTTCATTCAGTGGCTGGAGGGGCCGGTGGAGGAAATTGAAATCCTGGTCGACAAGATTCGCCGGGACCGCCGCCACAAAAACCTCCGAGTGCTTGCCGACGGTACGCTGCCTGTGCGCGCTTTCCCGGATTGGTCCATGGCGTTCAAGAATCTGACCGGGCTGCGGGAAGACGCATTGCCCGGATACTCGGAACTGCTGCAGGCCAACCCCACGGCTGCCAACGGCAACTTCGCCGCGAAGAAGCTGCTGGAAACGCTCAACAATTTGGTTTTACAGGGCGTCTAACGAGGTGAATGCAGAATGTGCAGATCTTCGGCTTGAAGAACTCCCAGGCGACCCGCGCCGCCGAGCGGTTTTTCAAAGAGCGCCGGATACCGATTCAATTGATCGATCTGAAACAGAAGCCCATGTCTCCGGGCGAAATCAAGAGATTTATTGAGCGCTTCGGGTTACCAGCGCTGCTGGACACTGAGAGCAAATCCTACTCCGACGCGGGGCTGAAATATCTCAAAGTGTCGGATGCGGAATTGCTGCAGCGCATCGAGCGCGACCCGGCGCTGCTCCGGCTGCCTTTGGTGCGGGCGGCCAAAGGCCTGAGTGTTGGCGACGACGAGGAGGGCTGGAAAGCGATGGCTAGTACGAACGCCGGATGACGGGCGACGCGCACGCTGGCCGGCGATCGATGAGCGAGCCGGGGAAACCTGGAAACACGCGGGCTGTCCCCCTTTGAAAGTTCAGGCGCTGGCGCTGTGCACGGTGGCGCCAAGTTCCTTCACGATACTGGCCACAAACGCTTTTGCGTCGCCGAAGAGCATTAGCGTGTTTTCCTGATAATAGAGATCGTTGTCGATGCCGGCAAAACCGGGGTTCATGCTGCGTTTGATCACCATCACCGTGCGCGCTTTGTCGGCTTCGAGAATGGGCATGCCCGCGATGGGGCTATTCTTGTCGTTGCGCGCGGCTGGATTGACTACGTCGTTGGCGCCAATCACCAGCGCGACATCGGTCACCGGAAAATCCGGATTGATGTCGTCCATTTCGAACAATTTGTCGTACGGGATGTCCGCTTCGGCGAGCAGAACGTTCATATGGCCTGGCATGCGGCCCGCCACCGGATGGATGGCAAAGCGGACCTCGATGTCCCGCTTGGTCAGAGCGTCAAACAGTTCACGCAGTTTGTGTTGCGCCTGCGCCACGGCCATTCCGTAACCCGGAATGACGATCACGCTCCGCGCGGAGTCTAGAATGGAAGCTGCGTCTTCAGGAGACGCGGAGCGCACATTCCGCTGTTCGGTGTGGCCCTTAGTCTGGATCTGTCCAAACGCGCCGAACAATACGTTCGTGAACGACCGGTTCATGGCGCGGCACATGATGACGGACAGAATAAACCCGGACGCGCCATCCAGGGCTCCGGCTACGATCAGCAGCTTATTGTCGAGCGCGAACCCCATGGCGGCCGCGGACAACCCGGCATAGGAGTTGAGCAGCGCGATCACCGTCGGCATGTCGGCGCCGCCAATGGGCAGAATGAGGAGCGTTCCGGACAAGAGGGACAGGACAATCAAAACCGGGAAAAGCCAGAATTGTTCGGGAGAAATCGCCAGCAGCAAGCCGGTAAGTGCGGTGCAGCCGAATAGAATGAAATTGAAGATGTTTTGGCCCTTAAATGTCATGGGCCTGGTGGGCAGAATTTCTTGTAATTTTCCGAACGCCATCAAGCTGGCGGTGCAGGTGAGAAAACCGAGAATGGTTTCCAGCACCAACGCGCACATGATGAAGCCATGTGGCGTGTGCCGGTAGTACTCCGCGGTCCCGATCAGGGCCGCCGCGAGAGCGCCACAGGCGTGCGAAAAGGCCGTGCGCTGGGGGACGGCCGTCATGGGCATCATGTACGCCAGTGGCACGCCAATCGCGGAGCCCACGAAGAACGCGATCATGATCCACTGGTAGTCGACTACCTCCTGCCGGAGAAGCGTGCCGACGACAGCCAGCAGCATGCCGATTTCGCCGGCGAACACGCCGCGCCGCGCCGTGGCCGGCGAGTTCATCCATTTGATGGCCAGAATGAATCCAGCCGAAGCGAGTAAATACAGAGCCGGCAGCCAGTTGTCAATCATTTCCGGCCGTCCCGTTTCTTGAACATCTTGAGCATGCGATCGGTGATGAGGTAGCCGCTGACGACGTTGATGGTGGAGGCCACCACGGCGACAAAGCCGAGACTGCGGCTAAGCAGCGTGGCATCCTTCGATCCCGTGATCAGGATCGCGCCGACCACGGCGATAGCGGAAATCGCGTTGGTAAGAGACATCAACGGCGTGTGCAGCAGCGGCGAAACGCGGCGGATAAGCTCAAAGCCCAGAAAGGCCGAGAGCATGAACACGAACAGCCCAAACTCGTAGGATTTCATCGGGAAGCCCTTTCATCCTGAAAACATCTTATGCGGGCGATGCGGAATGCGCAAGTTGCGACGTTAGAGAAAACCGGGGAACGTGCCGTCCGTCCCTGGTTTTGTCTCGCGGAGGCGCTGTGCCGCCGCTTCGGCTGTGAGGTCGCGCTGGGGCATGGCGAGTAACTCGTAACCGACCAGGAATTTGCGGACTGTGGCGGAGCGCAACAGCGGCGGATAGTAGTGCGCGTGCAGGTGTGACAAGTCGCGAGCGCCGTCCGCGGCCACGCGTTGATGAAATCCCATGGAGTACGGGAAAGAGGTGGAAAACAAATGGTCGTAGCGTCCGCTGAGTTGCTTCAGCATCGCGGACAGATCGTCGCGCTCCTGGCCTGTGAGATCGTCCAGGCCCGAGACATGCCTTTTCGAAAGCAGCACGGTCTCAAACGGCCACACGGCCCAGAAAGGCACCAGGTGAACAAACGATTGGTTTTCACAAACGATGCGCTCCGCCTGCCGAAGTTCCAGCGCAATGTAATCGCACAACAGGCAGCAATCGTGAACGATCGAAAATTCGGCTAACGATTCCTGCTCCTTGGCCACTTCGTTCGGCACAGTCTGGTTGGCCCAGATCTGGCAGTGCGGGTGTGGATTGCTGGCGCCCATCAGCGCGCCGCGGTTCTCGAAAATCTGGACATGACTGATGTGGGGAAGGCTGAGGAGGCTTTCAAACTGCTGCGCCCACGTGTCGACCACCAGGCGAATCTCATCTGCCCGCATGCTGGCCAGTGTCAGGTTATGTTGCGGAGAGAAGCAAACCACCCGGCAGATTCCTCGCTCACTTTCAGCCACCAGCAGGCCTCCTTCGTCAAGGCGGCCGGACGCAGATTCCGGGAGCAGGGCAGGGAAATCGTTGTCGAAATAGAAAGGGCTGGTGTAAACCGGGTTGCGAACGCCGTTGGCTCGCACATTCCCCGGACACAAATAGCAGGCCGGATCGTAAGCGGGCTCAAGTTGGGCAGCGGTGGCTTCTACTCGACCTTGCCAGGGCCGTTGAGTCCGATGCGGGGAGACCAAAACCCATTCGCGCGTTAGAGGATTGTAGCGGCGATGGGGGCGTTCCTGAAGGTCCATTCAGTCGTCGCGGACAGTAAGACAGTCGACAGTAAAATAGTAACCGACAGCCGAAAGCTTTGATTAAATAGGGCCGCGCCAGTGCCGGGCCCGACAGACTCCGCCTGCCATTTGCGTGTACTATTCAAATAACCCATGGAGACGCTCATACTGGGCCGCGACTCCGCAATACCCGGTCTGGCCACCATCACCCTGAACCGGCCCGAGAAGTTGAACGCGATCAACTCCCGGATGCACGCGGAACTGCAGGCAGTTTGTCTCGAGTTGCGAGACGATACGCGCACCCGCGTCGTGATCTTTACCGGAGCGGGGCGAGCCTTCTCCGCCGGTGCGGACCTCAACGATCGCACGCCTTTTGGTGGCGGCATCGGCAACCCGCTCGAAATGCGTCGCCTGGCCGGAACCGGCAATCTCACCTCGTCCGCGATCGAGGGGCTGGATCAGGTGACCATTGGCGCCGTGAACGGACTGGCGGTGGGCGGCGCCGTGGTGTTCCTTTCGTCCATGGATCTTCGGCTCGCCGCCGAAAGCGCCTGGTTCTCCATTCCGGAGATCGACCTCAATATTCCGCTCACCTGGAACGCCCTGCCAAGGCTGATGCGCGAACTGGGTCCGGCGCGCACCAAGGAATTGGTGATGACGGGAGATCGGTTTTCTTCCCAGGAAGCGAGTCAATGGGGTTTCGTCAACCACGTGACTTCCAATGACGCGCTGCTTCCGGCCGCCCGACAGCTTGCGGCCAAACTTCTGGCCAAGGATGCGATGTCTCTAGCCCTCACCAAGTCCACCGCACGGGCTTTGGCGAATATGATGGTACCCGCGGACGTCACGCACAGTGACCGCGAATATCTGCTGCTTTCGCTGCTGCTCCGGCAATCCGGCTCGGAAAAGACAAAGCCTTGATTCACCGGTTGACTAGGGCTGCAGACGTCGCAGGCGCCGAAGCGAAAAGTTCAGGGGTGGGAATACGAGGATCGATCGCCACTTCCATAAAGCCATTCAGCATCTCTTCCCAGGTCTGTTCGCCGTAGCTGACGTCGACTTTGGGGTTGGGATTGGAGGGATTGTTCGGCGAATTGTCGAAGTGCCCGACGCATTCGAGCAGCGTACCTTTCGGGAGCAGTTTTGGAGTCTTGAGGTAGTAGTTGATTTGCCAATGGAAGTCATAATTGGGAACGCTCAACAGCACCTCCGATTCTCCCGATGGGTACACGGCGCGAAACAGAAAATCTTTGCCTCGTACATGCATGTGGGGCAGCAGCGACACCAGCTTGACGTCCTCTTTGAGCACGGCTCGGGCCTGCACCCGATGATCGCTGGCGCCGGCGGGAATCGTGAAATGCACGTTGTACACAAGAGTGCCGCGAATACGCTCCTCCGGCGGCTGACGGGCGAAGACGAAACCGACGCGGGAACGGTCCTCATCCGGCTTCCCATCGGGCGTGAAGTGTATCTGCAACATCAAGTCCGAGCCCGCTCTGATCAGGCGGGCTTGCCCCGGCAGCAGAGGCTTGGCCACCGTGCCGGGGACAAACACTTCAAGCAGTTCACCCTCCGTGCCGCCGGCAAACATCGGCGGCTCTTTACCGGCCTTAATCAAGGCACGATTGCTCGCTTCATTGTCCAGCGGAATGTATTCGCCAACGGGCATCATCTTGGCCAGCGCGGAGCCGGGCGGAATAGCGGCCGCATTCATGTGATGAATCACTTGGCGATTTCCTGGCTGGACTTCGACGGCAGTTACCCACTTGTCCTCAGTGAAGCCGGTTGGGACGCGAACGTATTGGTACGGGATGGTTCCAGCGGCCGGAACCTGGAACGGCTTGGGAAGTTCCACAATCGCATCAGGCTTGCCGATGTGCCAATCGCTCGAAAATGCCAAAGGCTGCGGAGCGTCCTTCGAGTCGCCTTCCTGGGCACCGCTGTCCACCCAATTGACCAGCGTATCGATCTCCGATTGCGGCAGAGAGCGGTTGTTCAGAAATTCTCCATAGCGCGGATCCGCAAACCAGGGCGGCATTTTCTTCTGCAGCACCGCTGCGCGAATCGCTTTCGCCCAAGGACGGACATGCTGGTAAGTGAGCAGCGGCATGGGGCCGATATCGCCCGGGTGGTGGCAACTTTGGCAGCGGGCTTGGAGGATCGGTTCGACGTCCTGGTGAAAGGTGAGGGCCTTTGAACTCGCGGGTGCGGCCGCAAGTGGGACAATCAATCCCGCCAACAGCGGAATGCGCTTCCAATCCATGGACACAACTCTGCTCCAAGAATGATATGTTTAACCCGGCCCGAAAGCAACCAAGAACAATCGACTCGTGGAAAAGATCGAATCGTGGGCTTTCAGATGCGGCCAGCACGCTCGCGAAACGAGCTCGCTGCAACGCTCCTCGGGCTGGCCGCTGGTCTTAGCGGAGCCTCAATCTCCGCGGCAAGGTAAGCTAGAAGTATCGGTGTCTACTGACGTTGTCAATGCCGCGCAGGCAGCCACGGACGAGTTGTATCAAGCGTTAGAGCAGAAGGTCCGCGCCGCGCGTCCCGACGCCGATCTCGGTGAACTCCGCAAGGCCTACCAGCTCGCGGCGGAAGCGCACAAGAACCAGGTTCGCGATTCCGGCGAACCGTATATCACTCATCCTATCGCGGTAGCCGGTCTCCTGGCAGACATGCAGATGGACATGGTGTGCCTGGAAACGGGGCTGCTCCACGACACGGTTGAAGACACCGGCGTCACGCTGGAAAAGCTCAAGACCGAGTTCGGCGATGAAGTGGCGCGCTGCGTGGACGGCGTCACCAAGTTGAGCAAGCTCCATTTCTATTCGCGGGAAGACCGGCAGGCCGAAAGCGTCCGCAAGATGCTGCTGGCCATGACCAGCGACATTCGGGTGGTCATCGTCAAGCTGGCCGACCGGCTGCATAACATGCGGACGCTCGATGCTGTCTCACGCGAACGGCAGGAGCGAATTGCGCAGGAGACTCTGGAAATTTACGCGCCCATCGCGCATCGCCTGGGCATGGGTAAGATTCGCGGAGAACTGGAGGACCTGTCCTTCCGCTATCTCGAGCCGGAATCGTTTCGGGAACTGTCGCGGGAGATCGAAGACAAGCGCCACCAAAACGAAGCATTTATCAATACCATCAAGCATGATGTTGAAATCTATCTTTCGCGGGAAGGCATTCCGGCGCGAGTGGAAGGCCGCGCCAAGCGGGCATACTCCGTCCACCAGAAGCTCAAGCGGCAGAAAATAGGGCTCGACCAGGTTTATGATTTGCTGGGTATCCGCATTATCACCGATTCGGTGAAGAACTGCTATGCGGCGTTGGGTGTGATTCACAACGAATGGCATCCGATTCCCGGCCGCATTAAGGACTTTATCGCAATTCCCCGGCCGAATTTGTACCAGTCCTTACACACCTCCGTGATTGGACCGGGCGGGCTCAATTTTGAGGTCCAGATCCGGACCGACGAGATGCATCGGCTCGCCGAGGAAGGTATCGCCGCGCACTGGAAGTACAAAGAGGGCAAGAAGGGCCCCGGCGTGGAAGACCAGCGCATCAGTTGGCTGCGCCAGTTGGTGGAGTGGCAGAGCGATATACGGGATCCGGGCGAGTTTTCGTCGACGCTGAAACTCGATCTGTACCCGGAAGAAGTCTACGCCTTTACGCCGCGCGGCCGCGTGATCGTTCTGCCTCGCGACGCCACGCCGATCGACTTTGCGTACTCCGTGCATAGCGACGTCGGTAACACCTGTGTCGGCGCCAAAGTAAATGGGCGCATTGTTCCGCTAAAGTACAACCTGAAGAATGGCGACGTGGTGGAGATTCTCACCCAAGCGGGCCATCTGCCGAGCAAAGACTGGCTGGCGCTGGTAAAGACCTCGCGCGCCCGCAACAAGATCAAACACGTCATCAACACGACGGAGCGGGCGAAGGCGATCGAAATCGGCCAGAAGTATCTGGAGCGGGAAGCACGGCGGTTCGAAATCGCGCTCGGACGCTTTACCAAGGCGGAGCTGGAATCGGTAGCGGGGGAATACGGCTACAGCAAGATGGAAGATCTGCACGCCGCACTCGGTTACGGTAAGTTTTCCGCGCGCCAGGTCTTGCAGAAGCTCGCTCCGGACAAAGTTGCGCAGGAAGCGGCGCCCGAACCGCCCAAGCCGGTGGCGGCGCCGGCACAATCGCAGGACAACGGCGATCTGGTCGTCAAAGTAAAAGGGATTGACGATCTGTTGGTGTACCGGGCCAAATGCTGTAACCCGATTCGCGGAGAAGCCATCGTCGGCTACGTAACGCGGGGCAAAGGCATCGCGGTGCATTCCACCAGCTGCTCCAACGTGCAGAGTTTGATGTATGAAGTGGAACGCAAGATTGAGGTGGAGTGGGCGCGGGCCGCGTCGGAAGCCTTCCCGGTGAAAGTGGTGGTGCACACTGACGACCGGCCTGGAATTCTCAATCAGCTCACGTCCCTGCTGGTCAACGAACAGTGCAATATCCGAAGCCTGGAGGCTCGAGGCGATTTCGACCGCACCGGTGACGGGGCAGTGGTGGACATGACCGTGGAGATCCGCGACAAGAAGCAATTGGAACGCGTGGTCAACGCCATGCGGCGCGTTTCCGGAGTTCGCGACGTAGAACGAACACAATGATCACACCCACCAGCGCCGATCCCGAACACATCGCCATTTCCAAATCGAAAGGCGTCAAGATCGATTGGAAAGACGGCCACCGGAGCGAATACACGCTCGGCTATTTGCGCGATGAATGCCCATGCGCGACGTGCACGGGCGCTCATGGTACGGAGCCGGCGAAAACCGATTACTCTAAGCCTGCCGCGGCCAGCCCGTTTCCGATGTTCAAAACGGCTTTGAAGATGCTCAACGTGGAAGCAATGGGACATTATGCTTTTCGGATCGACTGGAGCGACGGCCATAGCTCAGGCATTTACTCGTACGAGCATTTGCGAAACATCTGCCCCTGCCAGGAATGCCGCGCAAGCCGCTAGACAGCACTGGCGCTCATTCGCTGCCCCACAGATCGGGTGCATTTTTCGTCTACCCTGGAAGAAAGGAACGCTATGAAGTACCTCTGGCTGGCCACTATCGCCGCGCAGATGGCGATCTGCGCCGACAACTTCGTCATCGTCGAATTGTTCACCAGCGAAGGCTGCTCCAGTTGCCCGGGCGCCGAAAGGATGCTGGCCGACATGGAACGCCGCCAGCCAGTGCCCGGTATTCGGGTCATCGCGCTTGAGGAGCACGTTGACTATTGGAATCAGCTCGGATGGAAGGACGCGTATTCCTCGCCGCAATTCCGATTCCGGCAAAACGATTACGCCAAGTTGTTCGGCGTCGATGAAGTCTACACCCCGCAAATGGTGGTCGGCGGCAACGCGGGCTTCGCGGGGAACTCGTTCGAGACTGCTGTAGCCGAAATCGCCAGGCACGGAGTGTCGCCTCAAGACGACATTTTGCTCTCTATGTCGCCCAACTCCAGCAACGCCGGCTTGCTCGATTTGCACGTCACCGCGAGTCGCCGAGTGGCTGGGACCGAAGCGGCGCTCTACCTCGCCGTCACGGAGTCCGGTATTTCGAGTAGCGTTACGCGCGGGGAAAACCAGGGCCGTACTCTGAAGCACGCCCCGCTGGTTCGCAGTTTCGGGACTATCGGCAAGCTGGATCGCAACATTTCAACGCTGGCCTTAAATTCCACTCTGCAGCTTCCTGGCGAATGGAAGCGCGAGAACTTGCGCGCCGTCGTGTTCTTGCAGGATAAGCGCACAAAGAAGATTACCGGCGCGGGGACTTTGGACCTGCACTAGGAGCGCTATCATCACTTTCAGGAGATTGCCATGACGCTTACTCGCCGGGACCTGAGCAAGAACTTCGCGCTGCTCGCCGCCGGATTGACGATCGGAGGGGAAGCTGCGTACGCTCAGCGGCGCCTGCTCAACGGAATGGACCTCAGCAAACTGGTGCTGCTGAACGCCAACGAGAATCCTGAAGGCCCACCGCAGGTTTCCATTGATGCAATGGGTCGGATTCTGGCGCAAACGGGCCGCTATCACGACGAAGTGATGGAGCGGCTGACTTCGGCGATTGCCGAGTGTGAACAAGTCAGGCCCAATCAGATTGTGCTCGGCAGCGGGTCCAGTGAGGTGCTGCATTGCGCGGTTTGCGCTTTCACTTCGCCCACGCGCCCGTTGATCACCGCGCTTCCCAGTTACGAATTGCCGCTTGACCTCGCGCATGCCTATGGCCATGCCGTGATTCGCCTGCCGCATACCGAAGACTGGTCGGCCGATGTGCGCAGGATGGCCGCCGCGGCCGACGAGGCCAAGGGCGGGCTGATCTATCTCGTCAATCCGAATAACCCCACATCGTCCATCACCAAAAAGGCGGACATTGCGTGGCTGGTCGACAATCTGCCGTCCAACACGGTGGTGTTGATCGACGAAGCCTATATCCATTTCTCCACCGATCCGGATCTGGCGAGCGCCCTGCCGTACGTACGGGCCGGCAGGAACGTCGTGGTGACCAAAACATTTTCGAAGATTTTCGGGATGGCCGGTTTGCGCGTCGGCTACAGCGTGGCCAATCCGGAATTAAGCGCGAAGCTGACGGCTTTCCGCAATGGCAGCCTCTCGGTGACCGG
>DATFZA010000655.1:0-2683 GCA_035314765.1 Bryobacteraceae bacterium | reverse complement strand
ATGACGAAGAGAATCTCATCGTCCATCGGGCGCGCCTCAATTTCGTCTTGCTGAATTTATATCCTTACAACAACGGGCATGTCATGATTGCGCCCTACGAGCATGTGGCCACGCTGGAGGGCGCGCGCGAAGAGACCAGCGCGGAAATGATACAGTTAACCAGATAAACGCAAATCTACCTGCGAACCATTTACAAGCCCGGTGGATTCAACCTCGGCATGAACATCGGCGAAGTTGCCGGCGCGGGCGTGGCCGGGCACATTCACATGCATGTCGTGCCACGCTGGCGCGGTGACGCAAATTTCATGACCACGGTTGGCGAGACTCGTGTGCTGCCGGAAGAATTGAGCGAAACGTACCGCAAATTGCGGGAGGCGTTTGCGAAAGAGTAAAAACCCCGGCGTGACAGATCTATCTCGGCTTGTGGGGCAGGTTATTAACCATTTGGTTATTAACCTGCCGCGGGTTATTAACCCGCGCGTGGAGCGTTATCAGCCGCCTGGACGCGGATGGGGACACAGCGGGCTCGATCCCGAACTCCTTCGGTCGAGATTATCGTAGCTGTGTCCCCCGGCGCCTGGCATGAAGGCAGGTTTTCGAGAGTGCCGCGGGTTATTAACCCGCGCGTGGAGCGTTATCAGCCGCCTGCTGAGCGCTCCTGTCACTGAATTTAGCGAGTCTCAATAACTACGCTAGCGTGGCCTCTGGCAGCTTGTGGCTTTGGGCTCTCGCGCATTCCGTCCGCTCGGGTTTCTTGCTTGCCGCGGCGTTAGCCTCCGGAGTCGCGCTCCGGACATTCTCGGTCTTATTGCGACCGCACCGAAGTCGCAGTACCATCGGTGCTGGTGATCGCCGCCTGGGTAGCGTCCCTGCTGCTTAACCCGGCACCTGCCGGTGCCGACGCGGCCTGGCGGGCCGAGATCCGCAAGATCCCTCTGATTATGACCGCGGTGGTGGTGGCCGCGGTAGGCCGCCGTTGGGAGCGTCGAGGGCTGCACTGGCTAGCGCTTGGGCCATGTTGATTGCACTCTACCGGTTGCTCGACGAAGATTTTCCTAGTGGCCGCTCCGAGATATTACGCTTGAGACAGCGATTCAGAGGGCTGCGCCAAGATTTCGCGGACCGGCCAAATTACGAGCACTACGGCGACGAAAAAGTCTTCTCTTTTGGCCTGCCGTTCTTGTTCCATCCCGGCGCCATCTTCTATGTCTTTCCAGACCAGGATGCCGGCCCTGACGTTCGTTTTGGCTCTCATGACGACCTTCCCTTTCACTGGAATCTCCGCAAATGCGCGCCGAACGGCTAGCGGCGGAATTGCATTCTTCGAAATTTCCTTGAAAGCGCGCTAATGCAGGTGTCAGAATACGGCTGATGGGTCCATTGGCATGAGCGATGCTCGCTGGCGGCGAACCGAAGAGCTGTTTCATTCCGCCGCCGACCTCGCGCCTGCCGAGCGGTCTGCGTTCCTGGCGCGCGCCTGCGCGGGCGACGACGAATTGCGCCAGAAGGTCGAAGCGCTGCTGGCGCAGGACGCAGCGCAAGACAATGTTTTCGAAGCGGCTGTTCAAAATGCAGCCGGACTTGTGGGCCAACAAATCGGCCCCTACTTCGTCACCGGGCTGATCGGAAAAGGCGGAATGGGTGAAGTGTATCGGGCCCACGACAACAGGCTCGAGCGCGACGTGGCGATCAAGCTTCTTCCAGCCGCGCTAGCGCAGGATCCGGAACGGTTAGCCCGGTTCACACGCGAAGCCAAGGTTCTAGCCTCTCTGAACCATCCCAACATCGCCCAGATTTACGGCGTAGAGGATCAAGCGCTGGTGATGGAACTGGTCGCCGGCCACGCGCTCAAAGGACCGCTTCCGCTGGAAACGGCCCTGAACTACGCGCGCCAAATCGCGGCGGCTCTGGAAGCCGCGCACGAAAAAGGCATCGTTCATCGCGACCTGAAACCGGCCAACATTATGGTTACGCCTGAGGGCGCGGTGAAGGTGCTCGACTTCGGTCTAGCGGCCGTTGCGCCGGTGTCGACGGACGATTCGGATCCAACCCACTCGCCCACGCTGACGATGCAGACGCGGACAGGCGTGATCATGGGCACTGCGGCGTACATGTCGCCAGAACAGGCGGCGGGCAAGGTGGTAGATAAGCGGGCGGACATCTGGTCGTTCGGCGCGGTGCTGTGGGAGATGTTGACTGGACGGCCGCTGTTTGAGGGTGAAACGGTCTCGCACACGCTGGCCGAGGTGCTGCAAGGCCCGATCGACTTCGACAAATTACCTCGGGAGACGCCGCCGGGAATCCGCAGCCTGCTGCGGCGCTGCCTCGATCGCAACGTCAAGAACCGGCTGCGCGATATTGGCGAAGCGAGAGTCGCCATCGATGCGCCATTGGGCGATGCGCCGCCCCCGGCCACGGCACCCGCGTGGCGAGTGCCGGCTTTGATCGCGCTGGCCGCGGCTGCGCTGGTTTTCGCGGCCTGGTTGGGAACGCGTCTCTTCCACCAGCAGCCCATCACGTTTCAGAGGCTGACCTTCCGCCGCGGCGATGTAATCACCGCCAGGTTCGCTCCGGGCGGATCGGTGGTTTATGCCGCTGAGTGGGATGGCGGTCCCCTCACCCTTTTCCTCGCTCAACCGGGTAGCAGAGAGGCGCGCGATTTGGGTCTTCCGCCGGCCAACAT
>DATFZA010000654.1:0-16708 GCA_035314765.1 Bryobacteraceae bacterium | reverse complement strand
CGACGACGACCGGTAAATCGCGATCCCGCTGTAAACGCCCTCTCTCCGAGCACCGGGGGAGGGCGTTTTTGTTTACGCCTCAAACGCAAAGCCGCTACCGGCCTGAGGAGGTTGGGCAAACGATTACTGGCGCATTCTCTCGCCTGCAGTGTGCCAAGAGAGGAGAGTTTGCCAAGCCGCAACCTTTCTCAACGGGAGAAACCGGCTACTGCTTGACATGATGGCGAGTCAGTAACACTTGAGGGAGCTTCGCGGTGTCTTCGAAAACATAAATAACACCGGCGCCGCTGGGTGAAAGCTGGCGGGAAGTTGACGCGTTTGGGAAAGGACACCGGAGATCTATCGCTGGAGATTTGCACGGGCGCTGGAGATTTGCACCGGCTTGATCACGGTTGATCTCATTGAGCATTTCGTGCCGGCCACCACGATAGAAATCCCGGTGAGATATTACGGAGACCTGCTGCGCGATATCGCTCCAGTCCAGCGAGCGCGCCGGACCCGGATAATGCCAGTCCGTCGATGGATTCGCTGTGATCAAAGACAAATTGCTGCGCGGCGAAAGACCCCATGCAATGCCCGAGAAGGATCAAGGGAGATACCGGAAATTCCTCTTGGGCAATCGCCCTTAGCCGCGCCATGGCCTCCGCCATGATGCACCTCGATGAAGCCAACATACCTTCCGATATGCTCGCCTACTTCGTAGGCGACCATGCCCCGGACAGGTCCGGGGCCGCACAGGCTGAAGCCTGTGCCACGAGGCTGCCAAGGTGGCACAGGCTTTAGCCTGTGTTGGCACAGACTGGAGTCTGTGCTGCAAATGTACAAACCTCATGCCCCGGACAGGTCCGGGGCTATTCAGCGAGCGCAAACGATCGGCAGGCCAGCGGTGCTAGCGAATTGGAACCGGCAAGGCCGGCTCGTTGCGATCCGATCCGTCATCGACTGGCGGTCTGAGCCAGCGTGGCAACGAACGGTTGCGCAGCCGCGGGCGGTGCTCCACCCTCAACGATTTCGCGGTTGCTCGTCGTCTTGCCGTAGAGAGCTTTATTGCCGGAATCATCGGACTTCAGGGTCGCGCCGTCAAGACCGAAGCCGGCGAATGCGCCCTTCGTGTGACCGAAGAAAAGAATCTTGGCGTTGGGATCGTCATGGGCCGACTTGCCGTTCCCCCACGCCGCGGAAGCATCCGACCCGATAGTAAAGCGGTCAGAAAGCAGCTTCGAGCGCCGTTCTTTGTCGAACGACAGGATGACGATGTCGATCGCCTCGCCGCCGAGCTGGACACCCAGGCTGCCGCTCTCGAGTGTGATGGCGCCCGGCGCAGACCAGCCGTTGCCATTGCGGCAGGAAATGAATCCGCGTCCGTAGCCCACGCCAACCACCGCGGCGCCCTTCTTGAATCCTGGAATGACGGCGACGCAATCGGCATTGGCGAGTTGTTCGGTTCGAATGCCGTGCCCGGATTCCGTGACCGTAGTGAGAGCAGTGGCGGCCCTTCCCAGCCGAGCCGTTGTACCATCCGCGGCTGCCACGGGAAGAATAGCCGCAACCGTTAAGAAGAGTAGATGTTGTGTTTTTTGCATAAGCTTTTGTCGCTCCAAACGACAAGAGCCTCGCTGAACGCCGTTTGTTTGGGAAATATGCGCCGGCGAAGGATTTTACTGGAAGAGCGACAGCGCCAACAGCAGTGTCGTCGAAGCGCTCATTTCTCTACGAAAGGCAACGAAAATGCAAGTTAACACCTTGGTGCAGATTGGAACCCTGGTGCTTGGAACCGGAGGCATTTGGGTGGCCCTGGTAAACCAGCGCCGCCAGTTGAACGCCCAGATGTTCATCGAGTTCTCCGGGCGCTTCCAGAACATACTACGCTTGTTTCCGACTGAGGCGTGGCTTGCCAACCGCAATCCGTCTCAACCGCTGCCACCGCCCAGCCAGGAACTGACCGACTGCACCTTGTACTGCATCCAATTCATAGCGGACGCCTATCACCTCCACAAGGGCGCTTACATTTCGAAACAAATTTGGAGGCTCTGGGAGCGTGAAATCCAACGTACCTTGACCGGACCGGTTTTCCAACGGGAATGGGTGGGAGTGGCCGCGGAGTTTGCGCACGACCACGAATTCATTCACTATATCGATTCCCTGATGCGAAGCAAACGAGCGCGCACGCCTATTGTGGCACTTTGCGATCTTTCGGCTGGCGGATCCGCACCAGGCTCCACGGGCGCTGCTTGACGTGATCCGTCAATTGATCTATGTTCTCCGTGGCGATGCGGAGATTCTCTATGGTTTCGTGAATATTGTCATCGTTGGTCCGCACCAGCGTCTGAACGTTGGCCATCAAGCTCTTGGCCTGCTCCATGGTGGATTTCAATTGCGCCAGGTCTTCCCGGACGGGGTCACGCAGTTGATCGATGGTTGTATTCACATTGGCAACCGTCGCGTCCGTATGATCCACCAGAGGGCCAATCTTTTTGACGGCTGAATCCACATCCTGGCTCACCAGCAGCACTTGATCCGTGATCCGGTCGATCTTAGGGGACTGCTGAGCCACCATTGAATTCACTTCCTGCAGGATCTCCGCGACCTGTTTGCGGTTGGTCGGTCCAGTTACATCGTTCAAGTTCGCCAGCAGCGTTTCCGCTCGTCCGCTGATTCCTTTCAGTTCGCCTTGTACCTGAGTGATCAATTCCTCCGCGCTATCCGCAATGCCAGATAGTTTGCGAGTCATATCGTCGAGGCTTACGGTTTCCTGCGAAGGGATCACTTGCCCTGCTTCGAGGCGTGGAGCGTCCTGAGCTCCGGTGGTAATGGAGAGAGCGGGGCTGCTCATCAGACTCACCGCACCTAGCTTTGCCACCGACTTCGCATTCACGGGCGTGCCTTCCTTCACGTCCAGCACAATTTCGATCCGCGTCGGATCCTGGTTCCAAGCTCTCACGGCCGTCACCCGGCCCACGCTGATTCCGCCGAACAAGACTTCCGCCCCGGGTCCCATTCCTCCGGCGTAGCGTAAATAAGTCTTATATGACGTCAAATGGCGTCCCCATTGCTCGTTGCCAACGTAATACACCGTCACGCCCAGCAGGATCAAACACACGATCACGAACGTCCCGACCTTAGCTTCCGTGCTCACAATGAGCCCCCTTTCAAATAACTTTGAATATGTCCGTCAATTGCCGTCGAATCTGCAATTGGGTCCGGGATGCCATCAAAGAATTGCCGGATGTATGGATTATGGCTTCTCTGGAGTTCCTCTTTGGCGCCCACGGCGATCAGCGATCCTTTGTATAGCATCGCCATTCGATCGGCGATTCGGAAGGCACTGGACATTTCGTGAGTCACCACCACCACGGTCATATTGAACGCGCGCTTCAGACCCAAAATCAATTCATCGAGTTCGGCCGCCACAATCGGGTCCAAGCCGGCCGATGGCTCGTCAAACACCAAAATTTCCGGGTCGAGCGAGAGGGCTCGCGCGACTGCGGCGCGCTTCCTCATGCCTCCGGAAAGCTCTCGCGGGCTTAATTTTCCATAGTCCGCCAGCCCGACCACTGCGAGCTTCATCCAGGTCATCAGGCGGATGGTCGACTCGGGGAGCCGGGTAAGCTCCCGCAGAGGTAGCGCGATATTGTCTTCTAGCGACATGGAATCGAATAAGGCGCCATCCTGAAACGCGACTCCAATGGAACGCCGCAGCTTTTTCAGGTGCTTGGGCGTGCATTTCGCGAGGTCCACACCGTTTACGAAGATTTGGCCGCTATACGGCTGCTCCAAGGCGATGATCTGGCGCAGGAGCGTACTTTTTCCGGATCCGCTGCCGCCCAATAAGACCATCGTTTCGCCGCGGGCGACGTCGAGGTTAATTCCGTCGAGTACACGCCTTCCGTTGTAACTAACCACCACGTCCCGAGCGGAGATTACCGGCCCAGTCCCAGTTGCTTCTGGTGCGCCAGCCATAGCTCAATTTGCCCCAGTCAGGTAGAAGATGGCCGTGAATCCCACGTCGGCGAGGATTACGAGAAACGTCGACTTCACTACCGCCGCGGTAGCCGACCGGCCGACGGCGTCCGGACCTCCGCGGACACGGAACCCCTCCAGACATCCGACGTGCACAATTATGGTGGCAAAGGCGAGGCTCTTGACCAAACCCGTCATCACATCGCGTAGCATCATGGAGTGGACGGCGTGCTCTAAGTAGACTCCTAAAGACATCCCCGTGCTAATGCGCATAAAGAGCCCCCCGGCGAGAATTCCGCAAGCGTTGCTGACAATCGTCAGGCAAGGTAACATTATCATCGCCGCCAGGAACTTTGGAGCCAGCACGAATTCCGTCGGGTCGATCCCCATCGTTCGGAGCGCGTCGATCTCTTCAGTGACCACCATGCTTCCGATTTCCGCCGAGAAGGCCGATCCGGACCGCCCGCTGACCGCAACCGCGGTGAGCAGCGGCCCCAATTCCCGTGTGAAACCGATGGTCACCAGGTCGATCACAAATTCCATCGCCCCAAAACGGCGGAGTTCGGAAGCGCCTTGCATCGCTAAGATGAACCCAGCGCAAACGGCCATGATCGCAACCATCGGAACTGCATCGACGCCTACCACGAGCATCTGGCCGACCGCTGACCGCCACCGGTTCCGATTCCCTATGAGGGGCAGTGTTGGCAGTAAAGAGCCGAGAGCATTCCTAAACTGAATGGCGAGACCGCCCACGTACTCAACGTGACGCAGGGTTGCACTGCCCAGACGCTCAACTGCGGACATGCTCATAGCTGGCTCTCGGGCGAAGAACTCGTTTGACGACTTACCTCAGTGAACAGAGGCAGGAGCCGCGTGGTCTCCAATAGGTAGCGCGGCCGCTCTCGCAGGCCACTTATATAAAAGGTCTTCCCTAGCGTACGCGCGGCCTTGAGAATTTCAAGCAATATGGCGAGCCCGGACGTGTCGATATACGAGACCCCGCAAAGATCCAGCGTCAGACTTTGACAGTCTGGCGATCCGAGACGCTGGAGTAAGGCCAGCCGCACGTCCGGAGAGGAGTCGATTGTAATTCGCCCCGAGAGCGAGACATGGCTCTGGGCACCCTGCTGATCGCACACTATGCCCAGGTCTGGGTCCATCGGCAGCGGTATTGTTGTTCGCCGGCAAAATAAGTCCACGGGTCTTCACAGGAGAAGAGCCAGCGGGGAATGCTCTTGTTGGCCGCTACGTTCCCATCAAACACCAGGATGAACTGTTGTATCTACTCCAATTAGGGATGCCACTGCCCGAATTTCCTGTAGGCATTCGGTGACTTAGGGCAACGTTGTTGCATTCCGGAAGCGGAGGCCGAGACAAACTAAGAATGTTGAGAATCGACAGTTGTTCGGACGGGCAAGCCACGTTTCTCCAGCTCAGCGGTCGAATCCAATCTGAACGCCTGCGAGAATTGCAGGTACAAATTAATGAGAGTTGCACTCAGAGAACCGTACTAGATCTGGAAGAGGTGAAACTCGTAGACCGCGTTGCTGTGCGCTTCCTTGGCCATTGTGAATCGCACGGCATCGAGCTGCTGAATTGCCCACTGTATATCAAGGAGTGGATTCTTCGGGAGAAGGGCCGGAAGCGCGGCCGAGTGGGCCACGCGTGAACCTGATCTCGCCCCGATCTCCACCCCCCGTCTCCACTATGCTACGGTCACAAAGAGCGGGTGGATATCGGAACCACTCCCGGTCCGTGGGCCCAGACCGACTTTCCGACCTGCGACCGGTTTAGGTGCATGTGATGCCGGTTTAGGTGCATGTGATGAATGAGACCGTCCAGTTTCTCGAACAGCACGGCTATTGGCTGCTGATTGGCGCCGTGCTGGGCAGACAAGCGTGTTTGCCGATACCCGCGAATTTGTTTCTGGTCGCGGCCGGGGCGCTGGCGCGTTCGGGAAAAGCGAGCGTACTAGCCATCCTCGGCCTGTCCGTCATGACCTTTCTCGTGGCCGATCTGGCATGGTTCGAGGCCGGGCGGCGATTCGGGGATAAAATACTACACTTTGTTTGCGGTCTTTCCGGAGAGCCGGTGGCTTGCGTCAACAAGGCGACCGGCGCATTTCACAGGCACGGAGTAAGATCCCTCCTCGTCTCCAAGTTCATCCTCGGGGTCGATGCCGTCGCAGCTCCGCTAGCCGGAGCCGCCAGTACGCCACCCCTACATTTCTTGGCTTTTGACGCCCTCGGGGCTACGTTCTGGACCGGTACTTACGTAGCGCTCGGCTACATCTTCAGCAATCAATTGGAACGCGTTGCCCATCATTTAGTGCGGATGGGGGCCTTTATCGCGCTCGCCGTTATAGTGGCATGCGGTTTCTACATGGTGCGTAAGCTCGCAGCCTGGATACGCTTTGTGCGTCAGTTCAAACTTGCGCGGATCACTCCGGAAGAACTGAACAACAGGCTCAAGCGCGGTGAAGATATCCTGATCGTGGATCTGCAGGGCCGCACGGACCACGCCCGCGAAGCGATGGCGATTCCCGGTGCGGTCCGCATCGACCCACGCAGGCTTGAGAAATACAAGGATCAAGAGTTATCACCGTCTCAAGAGGTAGTCCTCTACTGTGCCTGTCCTGGTGAATACACGAGTGCACGCGTCGCGCTCGCACTGCGGCAGAAGGGGGTCAAGCACGTTCGGCCACTCGCAGGCGGGCTAAAGGCGTGGCGCGATCGCGGATTTCCGGTTACCGCAACAGTCCGGAGCCCGTCGAGCCCGGTAGCTCACGGCTGAGACTGGCAATTCCCTTCCCCGACTTGACGAAGTTTCGGCAAATGCCAGATGGCACTCGTGTCTCGGAACGCGCATCTTGCGCTCCAAGTCCTTATTTTCTGGCGTTCAGCGCACAGTGTCTTTGGGCGGCCAATTGCCAATCAAATCGCATGAGGCGATACTCACAGCTCTCATCGATTCCACTCCTCACGTTGGTTCTTGCGGTAGCGTCCAGCGCGGCCAGCCTCGAACCGGCCACGGTCCGGGCATGGCAAGAGTATGTCGACGCGGCAAACATGCGCGCGGAGCAGCGCCTGAGCCCTGGCAAAACCTTTCTGTGGGTAGACGAAGCGCCGGACCGGCTGGCGCGGGTGCAGGCAGGCGAGGTCGTAGTCTCGCCAGCCGGCCGGCAAAATCCCAAGAAGGTGCCGTCGGGACTGATTCACGATTGGGTAGGCGCGGTCTTCATCCCGCACGTCACCCTCACAGACGTGCTACAGGTGGTGCGCGACTACGAGACGTACAAATCGTCGTACACGCCGACGGTTGTCGATTCCAAAGCGATAGCTACCGGAGAGACGAAAGACCGGTTTTCTATTTTACTGCTAAACAAGTCGCTATTTCTAAAAACCGCCCTCGATACCGAGTACGAATCCTGCTTCTTTCGCGTCGACGGCCGGCGTTTGTACAGTGTGTCGCGCACCACCCGAGTCCAGGAAATAGAAGATTACGGGACGCCTGCTCAGCGCAGCTTGCATGAGGGCGAGGGGCATGGCATGATTTGGCGGCTTTTCAGCACCACGCGCTACGTCGAACGCGACGGTGGTGTCTATCTCGAACTCGAGGCGATTGGATTAAGCCGTGACATTCCGCCTTCGCTGGGATGGCTGGTCGACCCGATCGTCCGCCGCATTTCGCGAGGATCGCTATCGACGTCTCTTCGACAAACGGAAGAAGCAGTCCGCTCAAGAGCGGAGCTCGCCGTCCGGAGCGGCGAATCGACTGTGGCGATGGCCCAAAACTTGCAGCCAGCTCGGTCGTCTCGCTATGGCGTCAGAGGCCGCTTGCCGACGCGCGCGGTTCAGTAACGGCCGCAAACAAACGCGTCTGGTTGACGCTCTTATGAGCAGAGGCTTTGGCGCGATGCGCCAGAGTTCGGTTTTGTGATCTGTGTGGGAGATAAGAACGCTGGGCAGTCCTGGCGCGATTCAAAAGGAGAATGTATGAAAGTTTGTAAGTTCGTTTTGGGAGTTGTTCTGTTGTCTGGCGCTGTAATAAGCGCTCAGGAGGTATCGACGCCGAAATATGAGGTCGGCTTGAATTACTCCTGGTTACACGTGAATTCATCAAATTATGATTATCAGCGGACGGGAAACGGTGGGTCGGGATATTTCGAGTACAACCTGAACCATTTTATCGGTCTGGTTGGGGACTTTGGTGGCTACGCCAACACCAGGACCGGAATCAACGACAAAGCACTGACTTACCTGTTCGGCCCGCGCTTTAACTGGCGGCATTCGCGGCTAAGCCCGTACGTGCAATTCCTCTTTGGTGGCGCATACGCGTGGAGTGGTCCAAACGGAAATTCCACAACGCAAAACGCCTTCGCTACCGCGGCCGGCGGCGGGTTGGACTATAAGCTGACCGATCACATCGCACTCAAGCCGATTCAAGTGGAGTATGTGATGACTCAGTTCAACAGTGCAAGCCTGGGCGGCTCCACTAAGGGTTTCGGTGATCATCAGAACGACGTCCGATACTCGGCCGGCGTTGTATTTCAATTCGGCGCAAAGTAACAGTCGGCCAGGTCCCGCCGCGGCTTGGGAGCGAAACGGAGAGCCGGACGTAAACGCCGCGGCGGGCTGGCTAGTGGAGGAAGGGGGAGTTCACTGGTGATTTATCGTATTTCATGCGTTGGCGTCGCGGCCGTTCTGACGGCCTGCATAGCGTCTTGTCAACAGACTTCGAACGATCCGAGTCAGGAAAAGGAGAGCAAACGGATTCTCTGGGTTGTGCCGAATTATCGGACCTCACCCAGTCTAACGAATTACGAGCCGCTGACGACTGCGGAGAAGTTCAAACTAGCTCGGGAAGACAGCTTTGACCGGGGAACGTTCGCGCTGGCGGGTTTCTTCGCCGGGGAGGCGCAACTGACGAACGCAAACCGGTCGTTTGGGCAAGGCGCAGCTGGATTCGGCCGCTATTATGGCGCCGCGTACGGCGATCTCCTAATCGGAGACTACATGACCGAAGGCGTTTTCCCCGCGCTTCTCCATCAGGACCCGCGATATTTCAGGCGCGGGACCGGAAGCAAATGGTCCAGGCTCGGCTACGCGATGGGGCAGATCTTCTGGACGCATAACGATTCCGGCCAAACTCAATTTAACTATTCGGAAATAATAGGAAATTCAACCGCGGTTGCCATCTCGCAGGCGTACTATGCAAATAACCGGACCGCGAGCGACGCAGGCTCGAAGCTTGGTATGCAACTGGGCGTCGACATGGCCGCCAATGTCTTGAAGGAGTTTTGGCCGGACCTCCAGCGGAAGTTGGGGCGTCATCATCGCCAGGACACCAGCTACAGTTTGGCGCCCCTCGAAGAACATAGCCGATAAACGAGGCTCATGAAAACTCTCTTCTTGAACCCGCCTTCGTTCGAGAATTTTGATGGCGGCGCCAGCTCCCGTTGGCCCGCCACCCGCGAGATTGAGTCCTACTGGTATCCGGTATGGCTCTGTTACCCGGCTGGAATGCTGCCCGACAGCAAGGTGGTCGACGCGCCACCACACAAAATCTCAGCCATGCAAACCGTCGAAATGGCCAAGGATTTCGAACTCGTTGTGCTGTTTACTTCCAGCCTGGGTTTGCGCGTCGACCTGAAAATCGTGGAGATGATGAAGGACGCAAATCCGAAACTCAAGGTCGGATTTGTCGGACCGCCAGTGACCGTCGAGCCCGAGAAGGCGCTACACAATTCCGCGGTCGACTTCGTGGTGCGGCGCGAGTTCGATCACCAAGTTGCAGGCTATGCTACTGGAACGCCGCTCGAACAGTTGCCGGGTGTGAGCTTCAGGAACAAGGGAACCGTCGTGCACAATCCCGAGGGCCGGGCAATCGAGAATCTGGATGAGCTGCCTTGGGTGACGAAGACCTACCAGCGCGACTTGGACATCACTCGCTACAACGTTCCGTTCCTGCACCATCCGTTCATATCGATGTATACCTCGCGAGGATGTCCCGCGATGTGCACGTTCTGCCTCTGGCCGCAGACTCATTCCGGGCACCGCTGGCGCCTCCGTTCGACAGACGACGTGGCGGCCGAAGTCGGTTATGCACTGAGCGCTTTTCCTCAGCTCAAGGAAGTCTTTTTCGACGACGACACCTTCAACTACCGGAAGCACCGGACCCTGGAACTGTGCGCGAAGCTCAAGCCCCTAAAATTCACCTGGTCGTGTACTTCCCGGGTAACCACAGACTATGAAACGCTCAAGGCGATGAAAGACTCCGGCTGCCGGCTACTGATTGTCGGCTATGAATCCGGCGACCCGCAGATCTTGAAGAACATCAAGAAAGGCGCGACCATCGCGATGGCGCTACGATTCACCGAGAATTGCAAGAAGCTCGGGCTGGTCATTCACGGGGACTTCATCGTCGGGTTGCCGGGAGAAACGCGGGAGACACTTCGCCGGACGATTGATTTTGCAAAGCGGCTCGACACTGAAACCATTCAGGTCTCGATCGCGCATGCCCTTCCTGGCACGGAGCTCTACGACTACGGCGAAAGCAACGGCCTGATCAACTTGTCGATGTCCGACGAAGCGGGCCACCAGTTGCCGAATATTACCTACCCTGGCCTCGATGAGGCCGAACTGGTGGATGCCGTAGAACGCTTCTACGGCGAATACTATTTCCGGCCGCGCGTAGTCTGGCGTGTGGTCCGCAAGGCGATCTTCAATTCTCAGGAGCGGCGTAGACTTGCCAAGGAAGCGCGCGAATATATGGCTTTACGCTCGAAGCGTAAACAGTTCGTGCGCGAGGAGCGCCGGAATGCCGCGGGCGTCGTGAAGAAGGGCGAAACGGCAGCTTCGCTCGAATAAACGCCGCACTTTGCCGGGCCTCTATCAACACCGGAACTGGTGCTTGTTAATCCGCAGACTTTTGATCTTCGACTCGAGCGTGGTTCGCGGCATTGCGAGCTTCACGGCTGCCCCCGACGGACCGGAAATCCGGCCGCGGCATTCCTCTAGCGCGGCTTCAATGATTCCCCGCTCCTGACTCTCCAGCGTCGCCGCCAGAGCGACGGGGGGCTTGGATGTCCGCCGGCTATCGGGCCGCAGCCAGCTTTCGTCGATCGAGAAAATTGCGGAGTCGCACAGAATTACGGCTCTTTCCACCACATTCTGCAGCTCACGAATGTTGCCTGGCCAATCATAAGCTTGTAAGCACTCCAGCGTTCTCCGTTCTATGCTTCTGATCTTCTTGCCAGCCTTGCTGGCATAACGGTCGATGAAATATTCTGCTAGCAAAAGAATGTCTTCGGGGCGCTCGCGCAGCGCTGGGACCTGAATCGGAAAGACGTTGAGCCGGTAGAGCAAGTCCATCCGGAACTTGCCGGCGTCTACCGCGGCCTTTAGATCGCAGTTTGTCGCCGCGAGCACACGCACGTCCGTGGGGATGGAATGGGTTCCCCCAACCCTCTCAAATTCGCGTTCTTGCAGCACCCGCAGCAGGGCAACTTGCGTCTCCGGCGGAATGTCGCCAATCTCGTCCAGAAGGATGGTTCCACCGTTCGCCAGCTCAAAACGGCCGGGATGCCGATTAGTTGCTCCGGTGAAGGCCCCTTTCTCATGGCCGAAAAGCTCGGAAGCGATCAGCGAAGGTGGAATCGCGGCGCAGTTCACTCGAATGAACGGCCGCCGGGAACGCGGGGACCGGTTATGAATGGCGCGCGCGATCAGTTCCTTTCCGGTCCCGCTCTCACCGCTGATGAGAACGGTAGCGTCCGTCGGAGCCACTCTCGTCACTTGCGCTAGAACGCGATCGAGCGCCTCCGAGGAGCCAACGATTTCCTCGAACATGGACGTCGAAACGATCTCTTCCCTTAACGTGAGGTTCTCTTCATAGAGGTCGTCGTTGGAAGGATGGTCGTAAATCGACTCATGACCGAGTGCGCCGTCCACAGCCAAAGCGACTCGTTCCGCGACCAGGGAAAGAAACCGCACCTCCTCCTCCGATCGCGGGTAAGGGCGTTCGCTTCCGAGAAAGATTGCTCCCAGACGACGCTGTGCGGTGGTCATGGGCACCGCACAGCCGGACTGCAAACCCCGGCCACTTAGCGTGCCTTGGTCGAATTGCGGGATGACCGCGGGTTGCTGGTGTTTGAACGCCCAGGAAACGTGGGCCTGTTCGATGGGAACGTCTCGCGCTGGAGTCAGCACCGAATGATCCTCGTTGTCGAGCACATACCAAGACGCTCCGTTTCCGGTGTCCTGGTTCAGAAAGACGCTCATGTAGTCGAAGTCCAAGACTGGGTGAAGCTGGAATGGAAGGACCCGAAACAAACCCTCTACGTCCCGATGCGCCCTCAGACAATCCGAGACACGGAATAGCGCTTCATAGCGCGGAGCAAAGTGTGTCGAGTGGTTCATAGTGCTTTCCATGCGAAGGTGTTCCATTGTTAATCTCTCGTGTGGATCTCTAGTGTTAATCTCTCCTCTAGGCAGCGTTGGCGAGGAAGCCAATAGTGGGCTCCGCCGTCTCTTCTGGGACGCGGTCCAGGGCTTCCTGGCAAACTATGCAGAATGGGGCCCAGGGAACGGCGGCGAGCCGCTTCGGGTGGATGTCTTCATCGCACTGCTGGCACCTCCCAAAGCTGCCGTCTTGGACGCGGCTCAGAGCCGCACGCGCGTTTCGAAGTTGCATAAACTCACGGTCGAGATTGAAAACCGCCAGTGCGCGCTCTGAGGCCCACTGAATCTCATCCAGTTGATCGGCGCTTCTTTCGATGGCGATCGCGTCGCGCTGGCGGGTAAGAAGCTCCAGTTCAGCTACTTTCGCTTTCAGAATCGCTCGAAATTGGTTCAGTTCATTCGTGATCATTGGACTGCTTCTTCTCTCCTGAACACGAGATTACCTGAAGCTGGTGTTTTTCCGGTGGTTGTTCCGGTCACGCTTCGGTTGAAAGTCCGTCTCCTCGCGGTTCGAGGTCGATTACAGGTTCGTGGTCGATTTCTGACCGCGATCGCGGTCTAGCCCCGAGCGTCAGCGAGGGGATGCGGCGCAGAGGAGCCCAAGCGTGGAATTGCGCGTCAAATGCCCGGAGAAGGCGCGCCCGCGGCCACAGTTGCCTTCCCGGTGATCTTCGCGACCTCTTTCGGCAGGGAGATCGGTACAAAGGCCGTTGGCCCAATGGCCGGCCGTAGCTTGTGATGTGCGCTCAAGTCCACGATATCTTTGCTGTCGAGAACTTCGGTGCCATCGACATTGAGAAAGTACATAACCGAGTGTATGCTGGCATTGTGTTTGAGGCCTAACATATGACCGAGTTCATGCACGGCAACGCCGTACATTTCAGAGCCGCTCAGTTCTTTCGCCGCTCCTGGGCTCACGGCGATCTTCCCGCGAAAATCGGCCCACTCGGTGATTTGGGACCGAGCCACGATCGCTCGATTCAAAACGCCGGAGCCGCCATTGACGATCCTTACGGTGCAAGCTTTAAGGTTGCTCTCCTCATGGAAATCCGCGGCCAGCACGGTGTTCCAGAAACTGAGCGCCCGCCGAAACGCATCCGCCCAGGGCTCGGTCACGTCGATCCTCACGCCGATATTGCCGAGGACAGGCTTTCGCAGATCGTCAAATTTCGCGCACGGCGCTTCGGCGCTGGTCCAGTTCGATCGCCGCTGTTCCTGGGCGGGGGTTGGAACCGGCGAAGCACAACCGAGCCAGGTGGCTAAGACGCCGGCAAAGAATAGTTTGTTCTTAGTTAGCTGGTTCTTACTCCTTGTTGTTACTAAAATGTCCGGCTCAATTCGCGCGTTCATCTTCGGCGATCATGCTAGGGCACGCGTGCAACCAAACGCCGTCCTGCACTTGATCACTGCAATTTCTTAGGTTTAGCAGGCCTTCCGGAGCATTCTGGGCATTCTGTCTTCGTCTTTTTCCCAATTCTTGTCATGAGCGCTGCCGAATCCGGCGCCAACAGATACGCCGGCATACGGGTCTTTTTTGGCAGAGGTAATGGAATGGACGAGGGCTGGGTATTTGAAGCGGCCCGCCGGGCGGGCGTTTTAGGCGGGTTGCGGCCCCGGATTCGCATCGGTCTGGCGCTGGGAGGCGGTTTCGCGCGCGGCATCGCTCACGCCGGCGTTCTCAAAGTCCTGGAACGCCACCACGTGCTCATCCACTGCATTACCGGCGTCAGCGCCGGATCCATTGTCGCGGCGGCATACTCGAGCGGCGCCACTCCCCACGAGATCGCCCGTGCCGGATGTTCGATGCGCTTCGGCGATGTCGGACGCTGGAACCTTGGCCGCCTGGGGTTAGCTCGTAGCGAGCGCATGATCCGTTTCCTGGAACGTCTCCTGCGGGCTCATCGGTTTGAGGAGATGTTCATCCCGTTGGGCGTGCTGGCCACGGACCTGGCTACCGGCCAGCCCGTGCCCTTTTATGGAACGGGCCGGGTGTTCGAGCCGATTCGCGCCAGTTGCTCTTATCCAGGATTGTTTCAGCCAGTACGCCATCGCGGGCAACTGCTGGTGGATGGCGCAGTGAGCACGGAGGTACCGGCCGCCTTGGCCCGGCAACTCGGCGCCACCCACGTGGTTTCGGTGCACCTGCCCGGCGACGATTCCGGCGCACAGCCTAGCAATCTGTTTCAGGTGGTGAACCGTTGCTTCCAGATCCTGCAAAGCCGGTCCCAAGACAACTGGCGCAGCGAGACCGATCTGGTCATAGCTCCCAACGTCTGCCGTGTCGGTTGGGACGCCTTCGGCCGCGGCCCCGAACTAATCGAGGCAGGGGAAGCCGCCGCCTTGGCTGCGCTTCCCCAGATTGAGGAGTGGTTCGGCCGGGTCCAGCCGTTCGCCCCTGCGGGCGCCGCTTGAGCCGGTGGAGATCTAAGGTTAGAAGAAGCTAGCGAGCACCCGCCGGCTGCATTTTCTCAGCGGCGTGAACATTCAGCTCTACCGGCGAAGTCCCCTCAATGATTTCCTTCGCCTTGGCTATTTCATCCGCGGCGCCGTGCCCAACCAGCAGGAATTTGTCCGCCTTCAACGCAACGTCATATTGGACAACGCTGTCCTTGGGAATGCCGATGCTGTACAAGCCGGCGCCGATCGCGCTCAGTCCGCCCACGACAACGGCTCCCTCCAAGGCGCCTACAATCCAGGCCACCAGTGGCCCCGCTACCACCACCGGTCCGATACCGGGAACCACAAAAAGCGCGGCGCCGAATAGCAGGCCCCAGATTCCGCCCCAGAAGGCACCCATTTTTCCCCAATACTGCATGCGGTCGCCGGCGTTGTAATAGCCGACAACGTTTTCTTCGGTGTGGTAGTCTTTGCCGACGATGGACAGCTTCTTCATGTCAAAGCCGGCACGTTGCAACTGCGCCACTGCTTTCTCCGCCTCCTCGTGGCTGTTGTATATGGCTACGATTGCATCGTCTTTTGTCATATTGTCCGATCCTTTCTCAAATCTTACTCATTCTCACGAACCTTCGTCCAGAATAGACTCCTTGCCGCCATGCTTGGTTCCATCTCGCAGCTTTCCATTATGATCCAAAACCCCGATGATCCAAAACCTCGTCCTGCCGGTAACCGATTGGTTGTCAATTTGTAACGTTCCAAGTAAGCGCTGTGCCAGGTTGCTCTAATAGAGAGGAAGCCTGTGCATAACGCGATTACCGAGTTGGTTCGAACCTCGCTATTGATCGTCGGCGCGCTCTTCCCGATCATCAACTCTCCGGATAACCTGCCCATCTTCCTGACGCTGACATCGGACCTTTCGAGCGAAAGCCGGGCGATTCTCGCACGCCAGATTGCCGTGAACGGATTCGTGCTTCTGGTGGTCTCGATTCTGATCGGAACCCACATTCTGGCGTTTTTCGGCATTTCGCTGCCGGTCGTTCAGGTAGGCGGCGGCCTGGTCATCGTTGCAGCCGGATGGAAACTGTTGAATCAGACAGACGATGAGGGCAAAGCGAATGCCTCCTCTTCGAAATCGGCCAAGCCCACCGATCTTTCCGCCTATCTGGCCCGCCGAGCGTTCTATCCATTAACGATGCCGCTGACGGTAGGACCGGGGTCGATCTCCGTGGCGATCGCGGTAGGCGCCAATCGGACGCCCGGGAGCGAGGCCGGTTGGGTTCTGATTTTGGCGGCGTTGCTGGGATCCGCGGTACTGGCGGCCAGCATCTACCTGACGTATCGCTTTGCCGAACCCATCGGGCGCATCCTAGGAGAGACTGCGCTCAATATCATCATTCGTTTGTCCTCATTCATTCTTCTGTGCATCGGCGTACAGATCGTCTGGAATGGAGCCAGTGCGCTGCTGCACACAGTCTTCATCGTCCGGCATTAGAAGCCGCTGAATAATACCGGCCACCAACAAACCAGTCTCCGTCCGCCTCTTCTCAATTGAGACACACAGGCCCGAGAGGTGTCTTTGAACACAGGAGACCATTCGATCATGAATATTGTTGGGCGTGCGTGCCTGCTGGCGTCAGCTCTGTTGTGTGCGGCTTGGCCGCAGGATCTGGCCGCCCCCGCGCCGGCCACGACTGCCCAACCGACTGCCCCGCCCCACGCGCAACAGACGCCCGAACAGTTGCAGCAGTTGGTAGCGCCGATTCGCTGTATCCGGATTCCCTGGTGGCGCAAATACTGGCCGCATCCACCTTCCCCGAACAGGTGGTCGAAGCGGACCGATGGGTGCAAGCGCATCCCGATTTGAAAGGCGACGCCTTGGGTCACGCTGT
>DATFZA010000653.1:0-2046 GCA_035314765.1 Bryobacteraceae bacterium | reverse complement strand
CCGCGCACATCCAGACCGCACTCGCGGATCCCGGCCAACATGCGGCTCACCAGATCGTCGGAATACGACCGCGCCCGCATGATCGCCACGGCCGACTTGCCGGACGGCCCGTCGGGCAACTTCGGCGGACGCTGCAGTTTCATGCCAGCGTAGGTGCCGATGACGGCCGCAGCGGACAAACCCGCGAATTTTCTCCGTGTCATGATCTTGCTCCTGCGAGCAACAGCCGGTAGTTGCCTTCCGGATGCCCCAGCGCTTGGACGGCTGCCAGCATCACATCGCTCGACGCCCAGGGATTTTCCGCCGGCGTCTCCACCTGACGGCCGTGACAGCGCAGAGCGATCTGCAGCCACGCTTTTGCCAGCGACGATTTGGTCTCCACCCGGAATCGTTCGGCGACATCGAGAGCTCCCGCCAGTTCCTGTTTGTTTCTACCACACAGGCCGAGCAAAGCTAATCCAGTAGTTTCAGGATAGGACGGCAGATCGTAATTGAAGACGTTCGGGTTCCCGCAGTTCCAGCCGCCATCGGCACAGCGCCGGCTGAGCACCAGCTTTTCGCCTTCGCGAACGCGATGCTCCACTTCCGCGGTTCGGTAGCGGGGCGCGATCTTCTTGAGCGCCAGCAATGTATGCGCGGTGGGCTCGATCCACGAGGCGTTGCCATCGCGCCACGGCCAACCTTCATGCGATACATCAAGTTTGGTCTGGATCAGATGGAAGAAAGAGGCTGCGCGCATCGATAGATCATGCTCGGCGCCAACCACCCGCAGAAGCCAATCTACCGACGCATGCACGCTCGCGTCATCCACACCGCGAACGCATGCCAACGTGACAGCGTGCGCCGTCACCCAAGTGCCCTCCTGGACTTGGCCGCTCGGCCGAAAGCTGCCGTCTTTTAACTGCCACGACCGCAGCAATGTCCAGGCCCGATCTAAGGCGGCCTCCGAATCCCGCTGGCCATGCAGCACGAGCATTGCGTAGGTGGTCGGCTCAAACCACGACCGCTTCCCGGGGAAATAGCTCCATCCGCCATCCGAGTTCTGGCTCTTGCGAAGAAACTCCAGCCGCGATTCCAGATACAATCCACCCACGGGAGAAAGATCGGCGTTTCTTGGAGAAAGCTTTAACTAAGAAAGCCTTAGCTTCAGGAAGATAGCGCCCGGCGTCGGGTCAGTTGTGTATGCGCCGGTGGTCTCAAAACCCATCCTCGCGTAGAAGTTCAGCGCGCCTTGACGTGATCGTCCAGACGCCGCAACGCGTTCGTCCCCGCTGGCGCGTTCTCGATCCAGGCGATCAACAGCGCTCCGCCGTCTTCGCCATATTTCCCGGGCAGTCCTAGCAATTCTTCACCAAAGCTTTGAAAATCGTCCGGCAAGTCTATGGATTTCCAGTACTCTCTCCATAGTTCCCGCACTGCCGGCAGGTCGCTTGGATCGTTGGCGATTCGCACTTCCAGCCGCTCAAGCATCAGCGCAATACGGCAAACCGGCTCACCGAATATCCCAGCGCGGCGCCCAAGAACACGTCCGACGGAAAATGCGCAAGGGTGGTCACTCGCGAAAACCCGACGGCAGCCGCCAACCCGTAGGCAGCATACGGAACCCAACGATAGCGCTTCCCGTAGCGCCTCGCAATGACCGTAGCCACCGAGAACGCAGCAATCGCGTGCCCCGAGGGAAAACCGCCGCGTCCCAACCCCACGCCACCGGGACTCTCGAACCATGTGTCGGCAGAATTCCCGTTCGGCCCTACGCCGGCCGGACGCAACCTGCGATCCGCAGTCTTCAACACGGTTGCGAGTATCTCGCTATCGGCCACCGCCTCGCCCGCGAGCAGTGCGGTGTTTTGCGCGTAGGAGTCCTTGCGCAGGAGGCCAATGCCATAAAGCGACAACGGCACCACTGCGGTTTCGATGGCCGTGTTGTTTCCGCTGAACACCGAGTTGAATCCATGGAAAGCCGTGGTGTTCTTGAACGGCTTGTCGGTCCAGGGGTCGGCCGCAACCAGTCCCGCAGTTACGGCCAGGACGCCGAGGAATGGCGCC
>DATFZA010000652.1:0-5533 GCA_035314765.1 Bryobacteraceae bacterium | reverse complement strand
AGGTCGCTTTCCACAACCACGCCGCGGCTGCGGCTGAGTCGCTGGCTTGCATGGCCTTGGCAAGTTCCTGCTGTCCGGGCTGCGGCTTCGACGAAGGCTTTGGAAGTGGAGCCTCAATGGGTTTCGCCGTTGGGTCTGTCGGCCTGGTCGCGGCTCCCGTATCAGCAGCTTGCGTTCCACCGGCGGACGGAGATTGCTGCGGCTGCGAGTTCCTATCCGCCGGCGAAGCCGTGGGGGGGGTCTGCTGTGCACTCTCGGGCTGCGTGGTCGCCGGCTGCGGCTGAGGCAGTGTCTGAGTCTCTGCCGGCTTCGTCGTTTCCGGGGCGCGGCTATCCGGCGCAATGGCCGCTGGCTCAACCTTCGGATGCAGCCGCTCGCGCAGCTTGCTGTACTCATCGAGGACCATTTCTATCGGCCCGCGAAACGCGTGCGTACTCTGCGCTCTGCCTTCCAGGAAGCCGAGTCCTCCGAAAATCACCACCAGCACCAGAATTGATCCCCAAAGCCACCTGCGCCGGTGCTTAATACCAGCCGATACCTCCGGCGGAATCGTGGTCGGCGCGTCCTCGATTCCGAGGAATGACTTGCCTCCCGTGGCGGGCTGGTGGTCCGGTTTTTCCCCGATATCCAGGAAGCGCGGGCGAGGCGCCGTCCCATCCGGCTCGTAGAATTCCTGGCCGGTCGGGTGCGGCCCTGCCTCGGGAGGAGGAGCAACGTCGTCATCAAACGATGGATGATGAAATTCCTTCGGGGTTTCCTTATCGATCACCGGAACTTCACTGCGCATGGTGAGTTCGTCTTCCGTCTCGGCGGGGGGCGTCCAGCGGAAGTTTGCTACAAACTCCTTCAGCTCGAGGTCTTCCTTGCTCTGGCTCGTTGCCGGCGGTTCGAACGGACTGATCGCGGGCGGGCCCGAAGCCTCAGCGATTTCCTTGAACGTCGGCATCCCCGCCGAAGCAGGCGGCAATGTGATCGGCAACGAGTCCGGCGGCGGATGAACCTTTCTGACATCTTGCGGAGCGGCCTTCGGAGGCTCAAGCTGCTGCGGCCGTGGTGGCGGCATTACCACCACGCGTGGCGCGGGCTGGCTTGGCGCAGGCATCACCAAGGGAGCAGGTGGTTCCGGCACCGCTTGCGGCGCGACTTCCGGCTCCGGAGCCGTTTCGCGAATTACCTCGGGCGCTTCCGGCTCGGGCTCCAGAATGCCCGGCTCCTGAGTTTCCGCCTTGGTCGGAGGCGGTTCGACAACCAGCTCCGGCTCGGTGACCGGAAGCATGGGTGCCTCGGCCACTTCGGAAGGCTCAGCGGCTGTTTCGCTCGCCAGAATCGGCTCCGGCTCGGATGTAATCGGCGCAACCGAAATTGCGGGCGCAGGCTCCTCGTGCGCAACCTCTGCCGGTGCTTCGGGAACCGCGGCGACCGTCTCTCGCGGACATGGTTCCTCGACGGATAGCGCTGGCGGCTCAACCGCGGCGGGAGGCTCACTCACCGCCGCAGCCGATGTTACGATCGCGGGCTGCTCGACCGGCTCGGGCACTGCCGCTTTGTGCCTAAAGACGACAGGCTCTTCTGGCTCCGGCCAGCGCTCGGGCTCGGGGATGGGAGCCGGAGCCAGCTCGTGCGCTACTGATCCTGGCTCGACTGGTGCGGGGCGAATCGGCTCCGCCAGCGGCGCAGCTGCAACGTCAATCGGCGTGCTGGTAAAGCTCAGGGTGCTCTGTGCGCTGGGAACGGTCAACGCACGATAAGGGAAGGGAGTGCCGCACATTCCGCAATAGCGGTGTCCGCTCGGATTTTCGTACCCGCAATTGCTACACAGCAAACGGCAGTCTCCTCACGAACAACATCGTAACTCATTGGGAAAGTAGGGAACATCAGGTCAAGACACGATGACGCCGCGCACGCTTGACCGCCACTAACCTGGAAATCACATCGTCGGAGCAACACGCCGCGAACTCCCCCACCCTCGTGCAGGTATCGTTTGCGGCAACAGCGAATCTATGGCCGTCCGGCAGAGTGCGCCCTACAATGAGTGCGTATGGCGGGACCGCGGCGCCCCGAAAGTCCGGCGAAACCCGGGCGAATCGGCCCCGCCAGCCTGCAAAGCGCCCCGGCCGGCGGACGTTCCCGCGGGATTTCCAGCCGGGCACGGCGACGGCGGGCGAAGCGGCGACGAAGAGAATCTGCTTCGAATGGACCTTATGTATGTAGGGCTGTTTTGAAAGGGCATGGCTTCAGCCGTGCCGAAACTTGATCTTTTTTGTAATCCCTCGCGGACTTCAGTCCGCGAATCGAGTACGGGTCACGGGAGGATTGGGAATGGCTGACGCACGCGAAGTAATGAACATCCGGCAGGCTTCGCAGTATCTCGGCGTCTCGCCCGACACTCTCTACAAGTACGTCTCCGAAGAACGCATCCCCGCCTTCAAACTCGGCAACCGCTGGAAGTTCAAGAAGAGCATCCTCGACACCTGGATGGAAAACCAGAGCCTCAACAGTGAAGTCTCCCGCCCCCGTAAGATGACGCGCGCTTCGCGCGCCGTGGTGTGAGCTCTTAACTGACAACCGACCACTAACCACTAACCACCACTAACCACTAACCACTAACCACCAACCACTAACTTCACTCCGCCCTCAGCGTGCTTGCCGGAAGCTGTCCCGCCGCTGAGGTATCGTAAGCCACATTAGTCGGGCTGCTTTTTACGTCTCCTGCAGCACTCGGCCAATGGCTGCGATCATCTGCTCAAACTGCGACAGCTCGACGCCCAATTGTTTCCGCCCCGCCGGCGTCAAGGTGTAGAAGCGGGCCCGCCGGTTGGTGTCCGTCTGCTTCCACTCCGCCTTCACCCACCCGCGCAGCAGCAGCCGCTGCAACGCCGGATAGAGGGAACCCTCTTCCACCGCCAGCACATCGTCAGAGAGGCGCTTGATCGAAAGGGCAATGCCGTAGCCATGCAGCGCTCCGCGGCTGAGCGTCTTCAGGATCATCATGTCGAGGGTTCCGGGCATCAAGTCTGGTTTCTTAGCCATATCGCTGCTATGTATAGACCATCTATGGGTAGTAAGTCAAGGGAAATGTCACCGGGCTGCTCCCCTGCCGCCGCTCCTTTGGGTAAAAGGGTTCGGAGCCGAGATAGCCCTACCTTTGGCCGGAGTTACTTACGATATGGCGATTTCACGACAGCTAACTCAAACAGTTGCGGGACTCGCGCTGGTACAAATGCCCCCCCGCCAAGTCAAAGAAAACATTGGGCTCCCATCGATGTGTGCCCGAGATCGCCGAGAAGCAATCCCATGTTCAGCGTATAATAGAGCCTCGTCGGGAACTGCAATGGAATTCCGCTCAAAAGTGGTTTAGGCCAAGTTCCATTCCTGCTATGACGAACGCCTTGCCGGGGTAATTCCGGTTGACCAACGAAAGTTTTATAGATTGGCGCTTCCGGCTATGCCATAGCTGCGCGGATACATGAAAAATCAAAAAAATCAAAAGGAGAAATAACTTATGTTTAGCAAGCGAATTGGAATGACCGCATGTCTCATAGCGGTGTTGGCTTTGGCAGTGGCCCCAGCATTTGGCGCCAGCAGTGCGAAGGTCAAGAACAAAGGAGTCATCACTTTCCGGTCGGGAGACACCTTGACGGTGAAAACTTCGGAAGGAGATTTCACGGTCACCATCAACAGCGATACTAAAATTGAGCACGCGCTAGGACTCACAGGCCTCCGCAAGAAACAGGATTCGCCCGAAGTCCTGATTCCGGGACTCAAGCTGAAATTCGAGGGCACCAGCGGCGCCCAGGAAACCCAGGTTACCGCCACCTCGATCACGTTTGATAGCGACGATCTGGCGCTGGCCCAGGTAATCCAGGATGCCCTGAATCCCACGGCACAGGAACAGGCCCGCCACGCGCAGGAGATCGCCGCCAATAAGGCAGCTACTCAAGCCAACGCGGCGGCCATTGCGGCGACCCAAGAGGAGGTCGCGACAACCCAGAAGGAAGTCGCAGCCAACAAATCCGATATCGACGAAGTTGCTCGCTCCACCAAGAAGCGCTTCAGCGAGATGGGTGAGGTTGTTACCAAAGACCAATACACTGTGCTCTTTGCCAACGGCGAATACGCTCTGACGGCGGAATACAAACAGGGGCTTAAAAAGCTCGCGCAGGAGGCCCTCACTTACAGCAAAGGCTGGGCCATCTCAGTGGCCGGATATGCCGACTCGGTGGGTAACGCTGCCTCGAACCAGGTTCTGAGCAAACAGCGCGCCCAAGCCGTCGTGGCGTACTTGCTGCAGGACTGCGGAGTCCCGGTAGGCCGCATCGTCGCCCCCGGCGCGATGGGTGAAAGCAACCCGGCGGCTTCCAACGAAAGCCCGTCAGGACGGGCCGAAAACCGCAGGGTTGACGTTAAGCTCCTCCTGAACAAAGGCGTTGCCAGCCCTAACTAGAAAGACGCTGAATTAGAACGGAGGCTCGGATTCCCGGCCTCCGTTCGGGTTCAAGCTGCAATCGGGGACGAAGATGTGACTTGGGCAGGACGCCGGGTGGCCCGGCCAACCCCCTTTGGTTGGGGAGGGACCGTGTACTTCCACACATTTTCAGTTCCTGACCGTCCGTCCGTACGGTCTTGATTCTTCCCACACATTCTCACAAAAGCGCGAGTGTGTGCGGCACCGGGCCCGGGGCGGCCTTTCTGTTGCACCAATTCTGGCTCTCGGTGGCCATAGCTGGCGATAACAGGGACTTATCACAAGCAATCGGCGGCCGGATTTCCTTACGCAATGGCGGTTTTGCGAGAACAACCGCATTGAATTCACCCGTCTTCAGAGAAATTCGATCTATTGGTTGGACTCCTCTGATAGAGGCCGCGATACTGGATGTTGGAGTCCTGGGAAGGAAGGGAGTCACACGTGCCAAAGGCGAAGGAGTTTACCGTAACCATCGCAGACAAACCTGGCGCCCTGGGGAAGTGCTTCCTCGCTCTGGCGGAGCGCGGAGTGAACATCCTTGCGTTTCAATCGTATGTCGAGTCGGGGGAGAGTCTGGCCCGATTCGTAGCGGACGATATGGCCAGTGCCAAAGCGGTGCTGGGCAGCCTGCGCATGGTCTTCGAGGAGACGGACGTCGCAGTAATCAGGCTACCGCACCGTCCGGGTGGGTTGGGCCGCGCAGCGGCGCGGTTGGGCGAAAGGCAGATCAATATTGACTACAGCTACTGCGGACTGGAACCAGGCTCGACGCTCGCGCTGGTGGTCTTCGGGGTCGACAAATTGACCACGGCGGCGACCCTGCTGGACGAGCTCGCCGTCGAAAATGCGTAAACCACAGGCTCTGCGCCTCCGGCTCGCCGATCACAAAGTGGAAATCATCGCCAGTCTGAAGGACCTGCCCTGCGCGACCGGCCCCAGCGGGAATACCCAGATCAGCGTGGCGCTAGACCTGTTTAACAATTACTGTAGCTATTCGGGCACAGGGTAGAGTCGAGCTTTAGCTCGGCGCTCCCGCGCTATTAATGAATGTCTTGATCCGGCGAGACA
>DATFZA010000651.1:0-7123 GCA_035314765.1 Bryobacteraceae bacterium | reverse complement strand
GGAAGCATGGCCGGTCCGGCGCCGGGAGCTTCGGCATAGACTGGCAGGCACGTACCCATTGCGAACAGAATCGCTATAGCCAGTTCCTTAGGCCAGAATTTCTGCCAGGCGCGCGGCGCGGCGTGCACCAAGGCAAAGTATGCGGCCATCGCCGCGGCCATCGGCATGCCCGCGCTTCGAACGCCGCTGTCTATTTTTGTCAAGAGCAAACCGAAAGCTCCCAAAGTGCAGAGCCCGAAACACAACAGGAAGCTTTTGAAGTGGGAGCGATGGAAGAAATGCCGCGCCGTGTCGGGACGGGAGGCGATGGCGTCCAACAGGCGGTCGGCTACATAGATCATCCACACGCATGCCGCCAGCAAGACCGTGTCTGGCCAAGGCACCCGCACGTGGAACGACCGGGCGAACAACAGTTGCCAGATCACCGCCACGGCCGGAGCATCGATGCTCAATAAATTGGGCCAGAGCCAGGTTGGAGAGCGAAGCAGCACCAGTAGCTACTATTAGAACGCGGTGCGGGGCGCACACAACATTACGGGTGCGTAATTACTTCCAGCCCGCGCACTTCGCGAGTAGTCGCCGCCGTTGTGAGTAATTAGCGGAGCGCCGTATAGAACAGCCGTGGCCGCAATCCAGGCATCAGCCGTTTCCAGCCGTCGTCCAACTCTTCGCGCGGCGACCATCACCTCTGCCCACTTGAGCACGAGATCGCGAGAAGACGGCACGACTAAAAAGCGCGCTAGCCGAAGTTCGTTACCAGAGAGTGCCGTAGCCAATCAACCCGGCTCGCCTGCCAGTTCGACAGAAGAGCCCGGCGTTACAGCGCGCTGGCCAGCAACTTCATCGCATTGCCGCCCATGATTTTGGCGATATCCTCCTCGCTGAAACCGGCTTCGAGCAGAGCGTCGATCAGCAATCCCAGGCCGGTGACGTCCCACGGCTCGATCACCGCGCCGTCAAAGTCTGATCCCAGCCCGACATGATCGACGCCGGCCACGTCTGAAGCATGGCGAATAGCGCGCGCGATGGCTTTGGCGTCCGTTCCGCACACGGCAAACTCAAAAAAAGCGATGCCAATCATTCCACCTGTGGCGGCGATACGGCGCACATGATCGTCGCTGAGGTTGCGGACGTTGTCGCACGTCCCTTTCACGCCAGTGTGCGAAGCAACCACCGGTCGCGTGGCGATGGACAACACGTCGTCAATCGTCCGGGGAGAAGCGTGCGCCAAGTCCACCAGCATGTGGCGCGCTTCCATCCGTTGCACCATTTCGCGGCCTTTGCCGGTAAGGCCGATCTTGTCGGCGCCGGCGGAAGAGCCACCCATCTCGGTATCGAAAAAATGCGAAGGAGACATCATGCGGAAGCCGGCGTCATAAAGGACGTCCACATTCTCGACTTTGCCTTCGAGCGCCTGCGCGCCTTCGATGGTGAGCAGGCCGGCGGTGATTTCCGGCTGGCTATGGCGCCGCTCCCGGTAGCCGGCGAGATCGGCAGGTGTGCGGATCACCGTCAATTTTCCATTGGAGCGCGCCGCAGCTTGATGCAGACGCGAAGCCAGGTAGAGCGCCCTTTGCGTGAGGCTGGTCCAGGTGCGCGGCGGCCAGCGCTCCGCTAGAGATAGCAGCAGAATATTGTCGGTTTGATCCGTATTGCGCTCAAAATTGATGCCGCGCGGCGTCTTGGTAACTGCGCTAAAAGCCTGCAGTGCGACGTTGGCTTCAATCAGACGCGGAACGTCAACGTGGCCGCGCGACCCGCGCTTCAGAAGATCGCGCGCCCAGAGCAGCGTGTCGCCGTGTAAGTCTACGATCTCGATCTTCTTCTGAATCGCTTTGGCACGCTCCGACGGTGTGTATGGAGGCTTATTCAGCACGCCGTTCATGTTGCTCTCCACCTGACCGGGGACGACGGCGAACAGAAAGATACCCAACAGCACGACGATTGTCAGCAACCAGAGAAGGAAACGCATGGACTCCGATTCTATCGCGCCTTGCTCGCCGGTTGATTGCGGTGTGAATAGGGGCGACCAGGGGATCGCCCGCCGACCAAGAGGTCGGCCCCACAGACACGTTTCATGAAGATCGGTTTACGATTTTGTTGTTAATGCGGCAACGTTCGCGCACATCCAAGCTAGCGAAGGAGCAGCGCAGCAATGTTGAGAACGTTAGGTATCACCGGATTGGCGTTGGCGTCGGCTTTGGTCTTATTTGGCCCGGCCGCGTCCGCGCAAGATCGCTACTACCGCCGTCGTTCCGTCGAACGGCGCGAGTGGCGCGCACATGAACGCTGGGAGCACCGCTATCGCGGTGGCTACTACGACCGATACGGTTACTGGCATCCCTACCGGTACTAAAGACGCGGCGGGTGGCGATAATAAGAGCAAGTGTTCACCCGCCGTTCGTTTTTGCTCGCTGGAATTTCTGCCGCTAGCGTCGCGTGCCGCCGGCCGAAAGCGCGCGGCTTTTCCGGATTTGCGTTCATTGCCAATCAGGAAGGGCAGGCGGTGGCCGCGGTTGACCTGACCGTGTTCGCGGTTGCGCGCCACATTCATGTGGACGGATCGCCCACTGCTATCACTTCGACCGGTTCGCGCGTCTTCGCGCTGACGCCCGAAAATGGCTACGTCCATGAGATCAGCGCGGACACGCTTGGCTTTGTCCGCAAAGTCCAGGTAGCGAAATCGGCGCTGACTATGCGCATGAGCGATCAGGGATTGTATGTACTGTGTACTTCGCCGCGCCGGCTGGTGCGCTTGTCCCTGCCGAGCCTTGCTCAAGATTGGGTGGCGCCGCTGCCCGCGGATCCCGCGGACTTCGACCTGTCGGCCGATGGCAGGTGGCTGGCGATCAGCTATGGCCAGAACCGCGCCATCGGTTTTTTCGACATCTCACAAAAGCGCTCGTTTGAACCGGTAGCCGCGGGCGGCGATGTCGGCACGGTGCGCTTTCAGCCGGACTCCAGCCAGTTGCTCGCCGCCGATCTGTCCGGCCATCGATTGTCGGTGTACAAAACCACGACACGTGGTCTGATTGTGAATCTCCCGCTCGCCGTGCGCCCCGATCAATTCTGCTTCAGCCCGCTGGGAGGCCAGTTATTTGTGACCGGCGCCGGTATGGACGGTGTGGTCGTTGTGTATCCCTATTACACGCCGGAAGTGGCGGAAACCGTGCTTGCCGGCCACACGCCGGGAGCGATGGCCTCGGTTTCGTTGAGTCCGCCGAAAGATTCGCCCGATGCTCCGGACGAAGGGTATTTGTTTGTGGCCAACGCGCAATCGGGGGATGTCAGCATTCTCGATATCGCCACTCACAAGCTGCTGGCGGTTACGCCGGTCGGCGCCGGTCCAGGATACGTCACGATCACACCAGACCGGCAGTATGCTCTGGTGTTGAACCAGACCTCCGGCGATATGGCGGTGATTCGTATTGCCAACATCACGCGGACGGTGAATGAGCAGCGGAGGTGGAAAAAAGGCGCGCTGTTTATGCTGATTCCAGTGGGGTCGAAGCCGGTGAGCGCTACGGTGGTGGCGATTTGAGTTTCTTTTCAAACATGGGTCACATTCCCGCTAATCTGTACGACTTCATCGGCGCTCTGGCAGTGTATTAGTATATTTCTAGAGTTGTGGAGCTAAACCTAAGAAAATCGCAGTTCAGCGAAGCATATATCAGGGCTCTCGCATCCGTGGCAGGATGCTCCGTTGCCAAGCCAGAACCGGACTACGATAGCGAGGACTTGGTCTTGTCTGCTAGGTTGGGTGACACCAAGATCCACTCGCCGAAGCTGGCAATTCAAATCAAGTGTTCTTCGGTACTGGAAAAACAGCCCTCAGGAATCGCCTTTCCTTTGCCGATTAGAAACTACGATGATCTGCGCCCGGAAAATTTGGCGATTCCTAGGATTCTCGCGGTGGTCGAGGTTCCCGCTGGTGATAATGCAGTTGATTGGTTGGAATATTCGGCGGACCGGCTTTGCCTTCGTGGTGCCGCATTTTGGGTTTCCCTATTCGGCTACAAGGCAACAAGGAACGAGGTCAAGGTGACCGTACACCTGCCTGTAGATCAGCGGCTCACCGCGCAATCCCTAAAGACTATGATGGTAAAGATCGGCAACGGTGATAAGCCTTGAAAGTCGACATTCGCGATTCAGCCGTCCTCGCTTCCGTTTTGCCCCCGAGCATCGAGGCCTATCTCGGCTCCAACGCGTGGACGAAAGTGCACGAAAACGGCTCAGCAGCCGTTTGGACGCATCCAGCGAAACCAGAAGTTGACGAATTGGTATTGCCACTTCACCCCTTGGCAAGTGGTTATGCGCAGCGCGTTAGAGAACTTATTTGCGGGCTGGAAGCTGTGGAAGGGCGATCTCAATTGGAGATCCTTCAGGACCTTCGAAGTTCAGACTGCGACATCATCCGCGTGGGTCCGGCTGGTGGCTACGCAGCCGAACACCCTACTCTCGGGAGTTCACTTTCAATACGGGAAAATGGGCGCGAGATCCTAAGCGCCGTTGCACACGCCGTGATCGAACCTCAACCATGGTTCGTAAAGCGACGCCCCAAGGAGGTTACTGACTACCTTGCTAGCCTCGAGCTCGGATTCTTTGAAGAGCCCAGTTGGGTCTGTCTCTTGTCGAAATTGGACGTCTCACTGTTTACGGGAGTGCAGGATGAGTTCGTTCCCTTTCCGCGTAGCGTGAGCCTGCGGCTGCGTGACGCGCTGGATCAACTGGGGCATCTTCTGGCGGAAAGACCTCCGGAACCGGCAACTGATTGGTTGTCCACATCCCTCAACTACGGGCTGTCCGCGAACGTATGTGAATCGATTGCAAACCTGATCCAGCCCGAGCACCTGGGTATCTCGGGATTAGAGATAACGTTGCGCCTCTCTGCAGTCCGCAAATTTAGCGGGCAAGGATTCTCACGATGGATTTTTCGCAGATCTAACCTTCACACTTTGCGTGAAATCTCTGAGCGGCTGAGGAATTTTGCGGTGCGAACAGACGACAGCGTGCTCTTTCTAACTACCGAAGTTCGCCGGACACGAAGGGGTGCGACCGTCCGAGGAGTCGGCTTAATCGAAGGAGAGGCCCGGACTCTATCTATGAGCGTGGACGACGAGCTAGTGAAGGTCATAAATTTGGCAAAGTCTCGGAATGAGGCAGTGCGCTGCCAGGGAAGGCTGCGGCGAAGAGTCTCCACAAACGCATTTGAAGTATTGCAGCCACATGATCTAGAGATTCTTCGCTCCGAGGATCCCGACGTCGCGACGTTGAGAAGGAAGGCGCCGCAGGCCGGCCAGGTTTCCGATCAGTATCCCCTCCTGCGGGACGGCTCATAAAGTCCCGACGAGACTTCACCGCTCCCGCCCCTTCTTCGCCGTCAAATAAGCCAGCAGCTTCGCCTCGCGGCGGCCCCGCGTCACCGTATCCAGAATCAGACCGCAGGAAAAGCTCAGCAACCCCGCAATGGCGATTCCCGTAGCCAGCACCGCCGTCGGCAGCCTCGGCACGAGACCAGTTTCGACAAACGTGATGAACAACGGATACGCCAGCACTACCGCGATCAGCCACAGTCCAAATCCGATCATCGAATAAAAAAGCTGTGGCCGCTCGCTGCGAAATAGGCGGAGAATCATCCGAATAATGCGGAAACCATCGCGATAGGTGTTCAGCTTGGATTCCGAACCCTCCGGCCGCATGCTATACGCCGTCTCGATTTCGCGGACCGGGAGCCGCAGAGTCAGCGCATGCACGCTCAGCTCGGTCTCGATTTCGAATCCGGAGCTGGCGGCCGGGAAGGACCGGACGAACGGCTGCGAGAGCGCCCGATAGCCGGAGAGAATATCCGTGAACGTCCGGCCAAACAGCCATTCCACGGCGCGCGTAAACAGCCGGTTTCCGAAGACGTGCCCGCGCCGGTAGGCGCCTGCGTCTTTAGAAATACGCCGGCCCACGATCATCGCGTACTGGTCTTCCCGCACTAGCCGCACCATCTCTGGAGCGTCGGCGGCATTATAGGTGCCATCGCCGTCGGCCATCACATAAATGTCTGCGTCCACATCGCTCAGCATGCGGCGCACCACGTTGCCCTTGCCCTGCATGGTCTCGGAACGCACGATCGCGCCGGCCTCGCGGGCCGCGGCGATGGTTGCATCGCGCGAATTGTTGTCGTAAACGTAGATCGCGGCATCGGGCAGGTATTGCCGGAAACCGGCCACCACTTGCGCGATTGCGGCGGCCTCGTTGTAGCACGGAATCACGACGGCGACGCGCGGATCGGAAGAATTCAAGCTGTTAGGATCGCATGGCTCGCGCACCAGGCCTCGCGCACCAGGCATTGAGAATTGCCAACGCCGCCAGCGCCGCCGTTTCCGCTTTCAGAATTTGCGGACCGAGCGAGACGGCGGTCCAGGTTTCCGCCGCCGCCGACCGTTCGCGATCCGTCCAGCCTCCTTCCGGACCGGTTAACAGAGCAATGGAATCGGTCGAGTTGAGCGCGGCCGGCAACACCGATAAGATTGGCGGAGCGCCGCTCTCATCCAGAAAATAACGGCAGAACGCGGGATCATTGAGCGCATGCGAAAATCGCATGGGCTCGTCCAATTGCGGCAGACGCAGCCTGCGCGATTGCTCGCTGGCCTCCCGGGCGATGCGGTTCCAACGTGTCAGACGCTTGCTCACCGCCTGCTCCAGTCCTTTCTCGCTGCGCTCGGCAATCACCGGGATGATGGCACTGACACCAAGTTCCGTGGCCTTCTCAATCATCAACTCAAAGCGTTCAAAACGCACCAGCGCCGCATACAGGCGAATTTCAATTGCGGCATTCACGGCCGGCAAGCGTTCCAGCACAACGAAATCAACCAGGCTCTTGTGCGCAGCCTCCACCTGCGCCAGATAGACGCTCTCGTTATCGGAGATTTCGAACTTCTGCCCCTTCTCCACGCGCAGCACACGGGTGAGGTGGTGAGCCTCTTCGCCTGCGATGCTGGCGTGCCCAGCGCGAACGTGCTCGACAAAGAAGCGGCGGCGGGCCATATGTCTTAATGTACGATTCTTAGATACCGATTCTTAACAAACTGAGTTGACCACGATGCCAAGCCTACCCCCACCCACGTCCGCCGAC
>DATFZA010000650.1:0-2246 GCA_035314765.1 Bryobacteraceae bacterium | reverse complement strand
CAGGACACCTGGAAGCTCACGCGCACGCTGACCTGGACCTTCGGCATTCGCGATACCTACAATTCAAATCCCCTGAATCCGCATAACGCCGTGGCGCGCCTCGCCGGCTCGTTCGATTCCATCTCTCATGATGTGAATCAGCCCTTGAGCCAGGTTATTCAAACGCACCTGGGCAACATCTTCGCCGCGACGCCTGCCGCGATCCTGCAGCCGAGAACCGCCATCGCGTGGCAACTCGCGCCGCATACCGTGCTGCGCACGGGTTTCGGCCTGTTCAGCGACCTACTGCCGGGCAGCGTGGTCGATCCAGTGGGGATGAATCCTCCTTACTCGAAAACTTTTGAAGGCGGATTACTGGGCACGGCGGGGGGAGCGGCAATTGCGCCGGGAGTTCCGAACAGCGCCGTCGATGCGACGGTGGCGGCAAACCAGCGATTCATCGCGGGTCTGGCGCAAGGGCAACTCTCCTGCGCTTCGCCTCTGGCGAATCAAAGTACCTGTCTTCCGCCGATTTCGATTACGGCGGTTCCGGACGGCAAGCTGCACGCGCCTTACTTCATGCAGTGGAGCCTTGCCGTAGAGCACCAGGTAGGCAGCGGGCTGAATCTGCGTGCTCAGTATGTCGGCACACGCGCGGTCAACCAGCCCTATGAGACGCAAGTGAACGGCTACCAAACCGTGTGCCAGGGCTGCTTCGCGCCGTTCCCGTACGGACAACCGATAGACCCGCGCTTCGGGCCGGTGACGCAATTGAACACCGGCGCCAATAGCCATTACAACGGCCTTCAGTTAACAGCCGACAAGCGGTTGGGACACGGCATTCAATTCCAGGCCAACTACACCTGGAGCCATTGCCTGGACACGGTCTCGAACGGCGGATTTCTTCCCTTCGCCGCCGGCGCCATTCTCTCGCCGCTGCCGGGCGAACTGGGCCGCCAATATGGTCCCTGCGACTATGACGTGCGGCACAATTTTTCCGCCCAGTACGTTTATCAATTGCCGATCAAGTTCCGGAACCACCTGCTGGCCCACGCGTTAAACGGATGGCAGGTCTCAGGCACCCTGTTTTGGCATAGCGGCCTGCCATTTTCGGTGTTGAGCGCGCCCTATTCCGCTAACGGAAATGGCATCGTTCAAGGCAGTGGCGCGCAGTACGCCAGCGTGGCGCCCGGTGTGCCGCTGTACGATCACAATCCAATCCCGGGCGTCACGCAACCGGGTACGATCCAGTGGCTCAATCCTGCTGCGTTTGTTTCGGCCGTCGATCCGAGCACTGGCGCCTGCGCGGGCGGCGACAGCCAGGCCAATTGCCAGTTTGGCAATCTCGGCCGGAACGCATTGCGCGGTCCCGATTTCGTTTGGAGCGATTTGTATCTGACCAAGTGGTTTCAGTTGTCGGAACATGTCAAGCTCCGCATCGACGGTCAATTCTTCAACGTGTTCAATCACCCGAATTTCGGTCTGCCCGTGCTGGGCTACGCGGGCATTCCGGGCAAACCTTCGACGCAGACCGGATTCGGAGCGCTCACGTACCCGACTTCGCCGCCGACGGGGTTGTTAGGCGTCGGCTTGGGCGGCGACAGCTCGCCTCGAATGATTGCTTTCCAGGCGCGGCTGGAGTTCTGAACATAGCGTCAGAAGTACTTGCGCATCCGCTCCCTCACGGTCGCGGCTCTGTTACGGAACGCGCGCGTCAGCAAGCGGCCACCCGATAGTCCTTTTTGACGCCATGTTTAGCATTTCATCGCCTGGCTGGCGTGATATCGGTTACTGGGAGATCCCAGTGGCTTAGCAAAATCTCGAACCGCCGCTGTTCTTCGCGCTTGTAACGATCCTGATCGGGCCACAGTTGCTTGATAAGACGCTCCTCGTCAGGATTGGTCGTGGTCGCCATGGTTGAGTTCTTGAAGCGGATGGTAACGCGATAATCCCAGCGCGCTTCTTCGGTCATGTGGTTCGCGGGTGTCTCGATTTTGACGGAAACCATCCGGCCGCTCTCGACGATCTTCTGGAGCAATGGGTAGTGGTTCTTCAGAAAGAGTTGCAGGAACTCCTGCTGGCGTCCCCATTGGACCTTGTAGTAATACTCCATCGTGTAAGGAGCGTCGGGCGCTCCCTGAACGGGGGCGCCTTGTGCGAACAGCGGCCGCATGCTGATTGCGAGCAGCAGCGTGAATATTAGGTTCCTCATCGATCCTCCCAGACTACTGAGCAAAGGCATTGAGTGACTTGAATTCTAACAGGCA
>DATFZA010000649.1:0-6403 GCA_035314765.1 Bryobacteraceae bacterium | reverse complement strand
TCATGCAGCCAGGGTCCCGAGTCGGCCACTCCCCAGATCGGCCGCGTCAGATAACGGTCGGGTACAGTTACAATTCCCGCTACATCGGTTCCCTGCGCCGGCAGCGGTAGGAGCGGATCGGAAAGAAACTTGCCCATGTTGTGAGTTTTCAGGTCGCTGAAAATGGGAGCGTCGATGGTGCCATCGGGATTCGCTTTCAGACGGGGCAATTGAAGGTTGGTCACCTCATCCGGCTTCGGGGTGAGAGGAATGGTGTAATCCTGCCCCACGACGCCCGTGTTCCGCGGCTTGCGGAGCGTCAAGAGCAGAGTGTGAAGATTCCCGGCCGTGGCAGGGTTCACCGCTTCCACCTCCCGGTTGAATCGCCTCACCACGGGAAGTTGTTCCGAGGAACGCGCCGGGGTCACCAGCGCGCCGGCACTCGCGGCGGCGGAGTAGGACGATTCCATGGGACAGGTGTTAGGGGTCTTTGGTATCCCGTTGGGACACGCCGATTCCAGAATGGGGTACGTGCTGGGGTCATCCGGATCGATATCCGGGGCCGCCTCGTCGTTGGGATTGGTGGGCCACTCTACCAGCACAAATGGCTGCTGGACGCGATGGCTCTCCACGTGGCAACTGGCGCACATCTTTTCCGGCAGTCCGGCAAGTTTACCCAGAAAAATATCCTTGCCGAGAGCCGCGCTCTTGGAAAGGGGCTCCTGGAAGGGCGGCCGCATCATCGTCACAAACGCAACCAGGGCCGTGACGTCTCCAATCTGAACTTCCGTGCCGGTGGCGCGGCTCCCCTTTCCATCGCGGTCGCAATCGCAATAGCCGACCTTTTCAAAGGCCTGCATGCTGAAGTGGAAATCCAAGGCATCGCGGGCAAAGTGGCGCACGCTGGAGGAAACTCCCTTCCACTGAAACGGGCGGATGACGAGGTCACAGGCGACGCCCTGAAGCTGTGTCAAATCGTCGGTAAATCCCGCCATGCCGCCAATGTTCAGGGGAGCGCTCACGCCGGCCGAGCAGGATGACGCATCGGCGATCACCTTGGCCGGCGAACCCGGGATAAAAGTCGTCGTGAATGAGCCAAAGTTCACACCGTCCGCCACCAGCGGCACGGTCAGGGGCTTGGAGGGCTGCGCTTCCGCCCGCATTCTCGCCGTTCTGCGCTCATAGAGCAACTGCGTGGTCATCTCGTCGCCGATCTCCTGCGTGTAGCCGACGCCGAAGACGATCGGCGGATTCCGAATGAACAGGGTCAGGGGTTCTGGGAATAACGGATTGATGAACGCATTGCTGTTCGATCCGGCCGAACCGCCCGCGGCATACGGTTTACGCATCAAGGCTTCGCCGTAATTCTGGTGGGAACTGCCGATCGAATTGTGGCACTCAAAGCAGCTTTGGGAATCGAGACCATTCAGCCTGAGAAAGGGGTAATTTGGATTGGACGGATTAAATGCATGACGCTGCGCTGCCCGCGGCCCGTCTGGCCCTTCCCCGTATCCATCGCCTGTTTGGGTGACCGGGTCGTACTGCTGGAAGGGCGTGGTGTAGAAATCGCCTCCGGACTCCAAAACGGTCTTGAGCTTGTAATAACATCCGGGCGCGGTTGCCACCTTGCAGTTAGTCAGCAGTTTCTTTTGGTCAATCTCAATCCTGGGCCGGAAAACCGGATCTTGCGCGAAAGTATCGGCCGAGAAAGCTGTAGAAAGCCCCAGAATCAAAAGGCCCCTGGAAAGCCCGAATAAGCTGCGTTGCATCGGCAAATAACCCCTCTCCGCATCGTCGAGATGCGCTATACTTTCCGGCCAGCGGAAGCGGCGGTGGACTTACAGCCGCAGGACCGACAAAATACCGGACGATATACGTGATGGAGCGCGGACTGCTTTACCACTTGCGGCGTTTCCCACTTAGCCCAATCCAAGTGCATTTAGTAGTCCTCCGGTATCCTGTCACAACTTCCCCTTGAAATCAAGGGATATTTTGGTAATTCTACACCAGCCCCGGTAAAGACGAGGTATTCCTCCAGAAGCCGTCTAACCGCCATGACCCCGGCGCAGTTTTCAAAAGGGGTTAATGACACCGTTGAGGGATGAAAGCCGCCGCAATTGTTGGCATGTCCAGTGAACCAGCGGGCCAAAGTTCGTTCACGTCCGGCAAATGGGCACTGGACCTGAGCGGCTGGAGCTTCGGATTAACCTTGAGGCTTCACGGGCCGAACGCATTCCGCTGGACCAGCCGACGAATGGAGAGCGAGCTTGTAACTGGCCGCTGCTCTTCAACCCGGCCATGCTGCTGAAAAATTACCGCGACCTGGCGCCGCTGATCACCTTGGCGGAAAGGGAGCAGAAGAAGACGGTCATTCCAGTTGTGAAGATTCCGGAGTAAAGGGCCCAGCGCCGTCTCGGGGTCTTGATCCTATACTTCGGCGTTTTGCAGCCGATAACGGAGATATGTGTGGAGCCCATGGGTTCGAAAACTGCGCAACAATAGTCATACGAACCCGGATGCAGTGATACGAACCTGGATGCCGCTCCTAACCCAGTGACAATCAAGCGCATAGAATCGATTTTGTACCGCGCTGCCAATCAGCCCGAACCCGCCGAGCATCGCTCCTTGGCCGAGCAATTCGCGATCCCGCATGTCTACAGGCCGGATTTGAGCGTCCGGCAGGCTCTGCTCTTCTCAGTGGCAGCAGTTACGCGGATTTTTCTTGGCTCTCTGCTCTTCGCGCTCTGGGGTACTGGCGCCGCTCTCGCCTGGGGCGCGCTTCCCAACCTCTTCCTGCGAATACTGGTGTTAGTACTCATGGTCGCCCTGTTTCTGGTGGCGCTCGCCGCGCTCATGCTGGGGATCTCGGCGGCAATCCAGAAAATGTCACCTGGACCTAGACCGGTCGCTTCCAAGCCGTAAAAACCTCGGTTGTTAATCTGTTCGTAACGTGCGGGTAGTAACCTAGGCTCTTGCATTTTCACAGTTTGGGGGGCGGATGGAACTATTCGGAGAGACACTCTCGGTAAGCAACGGTATCTTTCTCTTGCTGGCGCTCGGGCTCGCGTTGAGCTTCGAGTTCGTTAACGGATTTCATGACACGGCGAACGCGGTCGCCACCGTGATCTACACTCACTCACTCAAACCGATGGTAGCCGTGGTGTGGTCGGGCTGCTGGAATCTAATCGGTGTTTTGACCTCCAGTGGCGCGGTCGCTTTTGGCGTGCTGGCGCTGCTACCCGTCGAATTGGTGCTCAACGTCGGCTCGGGCGCGGGCTTCGCCATGGTGTTTGCCCTGCTGATCTCCGCCATCATCTGGAATTTGGGCACGTGGTACCTGGGATTGCCCGCTTCGAGTTCGCATTCCTTGATCGGCTCCATTATGGGCGTCGGATTGGCGAACTCATTGCTGGCGCCGGGTCATGTTTTTGGAGAGGGCGTAAATTGGGCCAAGGCGTCGGAGGTAGGCATGTCCTTGCTCATTTCTCCGATTGTCGGTTTCATTTGCGCCGCCGGACTTCTCCTCATCATGAAGGCGCTGATCAGAAACAAGGAGCTGTACATGTCCCCGGAAAAGGACAAAGCGCCGCCTCTCTGGATTCGTGGCTTGCTCGTCTTGACCTGCACGGGAGTCAGTTTTGGGCACGGCTCCAATGACGGCCAGAAGGGCATGGGTCTGATCATGCTGATCCTGATTGGAATTGTGCCAACCACTTATGCGGTGGACCAGCGCACCAGCCAGCAGGCAATTGTGGATCTTTCCAAGGATGCGCAGACCATCTCGTTCCAAATGGACCGTCATGCTCCTGGCGTCGCGATGGCTGGGTATCAGGCGGCTGCCGACGAAGTATCGGAGTATCTGAAGACCTCCGGCAAGGCTGTAGACCGCACCTACGCAGCAATCGGAACCAAGTGCCGCGAGATTTCGGAACTGCTGAGCGGCAAAACCTCGCTGGGCGAACTCAATCCCGACCAGCGCAAGATCCTTCGCAGCGACCTGTATCTGACCTCGGAGGCGATGGGAAAACTGCTGAAGCAAAAGAAGCTCACCGATCCGGACGAACAGAAATCCACAGCGGCCATCAAGGGCCACATGGATAAGCTGACGAAGTTTATCCCGACTTGGGTGAAATTCGCCGTGGCCATTGCGCTCGGCCTGGGCACCATGATTGGCTGGAAGCGGATTGTCGTCACAGTCGGCGAGAAGATCGGCAAGACGCACCTGACCTACGCGCAGGGCGCAGCCGCGGAGCTGGTCGCCGCCGCCACGATTCTGGCCGCCGACAGATTCGGGCTCCCGGTGAGCACCACGCACGTTCTGTCGTCCGGAGTGGCCGGCACGATGGCGGCAAACCATTCCGGGCTGCAGATGGAAACTCTGCGCAACCTGCTCCTGGCCTGGGTGCTGACGTTACCGGTGACGGTGCTGCTGGGCGCCGGCATTTTCGCCTTCACCTTGAATGTCCTGCTGCGCATCGGCGTGAAATAGAGCTAAGCTGATCTAAGGCGTTCACACCAGGAGGTGTTGCATGAGTATTTCTAAACGTGCTACAGCGGAGTTCTTTGGCACATTCTGGTTAGTCTTCGGCGGATGCGGCGCGGCAGTTCTTTCAGCCGCATTCCCCAGCCTTGGGATCGGCTTTCTCGGCGTCGCCTTGGCCTTTGGCCTGACCGTATTGACCATGGCTTTTGCCATCGGACATATTTCAGGCTGCCATCTCAATCCTGCCGTGTCGATCGGGTTATGCGCTGGGAAACGGTTTCCGGCGTCCGACCTCTTGCCCTACATTGTGGCTCAAGTGGTGGGTGGGATCGCGGGCGCGGGAGTGCTTTATATCATCGCAAGTGGCAAGGCGGGTTTCGACCTGAGCGGGGGATTCGCCTCCAACGGCTACGCCGAACATTCTCCCGGCGGCTATTCCATGCTGGCGGCGCTGGTGGCGGAAATCGTGCTCAGCTTCATGTTTTTGCTGATCATAATGGGCTCAACCGACAAGCGGGCCCCACAAGGCTTCGCGCCCATCGCCATCGGCTTGGGTTTGACGCTGATCCACCTGATCGGTATTCCGGTCACCAATCTTTCAGTGAACCCCGCTCGCAGTACAGGTCCGGCGGTGTTCGTGGGAGGATGGGCGCTCGCGCAACTGTGGCTGTTCTGGGTGGCGCCGATTGCCGGCGGGGCGCTGGGTGGTGTCGTATATAAAGCGCTGCTGGAAGAACCAAGCACTATTTCTCCGCCATTAGGCCGGGAAGCGATGCGGCGCGCGGCAGCCGGCGACTGATGTGCCGCCTGAACCAAAAACCTCTGTATCAGTCAGTATTGTTATTAGCCGCCGATGAACGCCGGGTGCGCCGGGATAAACCGGCATGGAATGGGAAGGAAAGAGTCCCACAGGAAAGGAATAGCAAACCATCCTGACCCCGAGTCATGCGAGTGCAGCCGTAAGGGTGCGGGCGAAGCGTTGACAGGGGCACAGGCAGGCAGGGTATGGAGCTGCGAAATCAATCTTGTCCGGGGCGCCGACGCTGTTCGGTGAAGCGGAAGGCCACATCAGGAGTGACGAACAAAGCGAGCCACTGATGAACCCTGCGAGCGGCGCCGTTGACTGCGTCGCCGGAGCGCCGCCAGCCACGCGCGTGCCACCTCCCGCCGGAACGTCTGGAGCGCCGCGAAATTCCCGAGCACAGCGCGATAGTTGAAGTAGTCCTGCGCCACCGACCGCAGCCAGCTTCCAGTCTCGACAATCGGCTCGTGCCACCGCTTACACAGCTAAACGGCTTTGTCTTTGGCGTAGCAGAGCGGATCCAGCTTGCACTCGGCGCAATGGGGCTTTCTCGCCACGCAGAGTGCTCTGCCGTGCAAGATGATCTGGTGGGAAAACAGAACCCAGCGCTCTTGCGGCACGAGTTTCGCCAGGTCCTTTTCAATTTTTCCCGGATCGGTGTGCTTGGTCAGATCCAGCCGTTTCGAAATCCTCTGAACGTGGGTATCCACCACCACGCCGGAGGCGATCCCATAGGCTGTACCTAAGACCACGTTCGCCGTCTTGCGGGCCGCGCCGGGGATGGTCAGCATCTCTTCCATCGTCCTGGGTACCTCGCCTGCAAAATCGCTGAGCACTCTCTTCGCGGCGCCGATTAGGGACTTGGCCTTGTTGTTAAAGAACCCCGTCGAGCGGATATCCTGCGCCAGCTCAGCCTGGTTTGCGCTGGCCAGATCGGCGACGGTTGGATACTTGGCGAAGAGGCCGGGCGTGACTTCGTTCACCCGCTTGTCGGTACACTGGGCGGAAAGAATCGTGGCCACCAGCAATTCCCAGGCGTTGCGATGGGTGAGCGCGCATGTGGCGTTGGGATACATTGCATCCAGAGCCCGGAGAATCTTTCCGACACGGGCTTTTCTTTCGGCGGCCGTCTTGGGGCG
>DATFZA010000648.1:0-3511 GCA_035314765.1 Bryobacteraceae bacterium | reverse complement strand
GAATCACAGAAACTCGACCAGAAACTTCATGACCAGTAGTACGGCTCTTTCCTGGCAGCCAGGCAATGACGCGATTGGATTCGGCTACCATAAAGGAAAATGATCGAGAATCCTCTATTAGAAGTTAAATTTCGCATTCCGTTCGATCAGGTTCGTCCGGAGCACGTGCAACCTGCTGTCCAGCAATTGCTCGCCCGTTCCCAGGAGCAGATCGATCGGCTTGCCGCTTCTCAGGAGCCCCGGACTTATCTCAATACCATGGCGGTGCTCGACAGAGCTACGGAAGGCCTGGAATATGCGATGAGCATTGTCCGCCATCTGGAAAGCGTCGCTACCACTCCGGCCTTGCGAGAGGCTTTTAACACTGTGCAGCCCGCGGTGAGCGCGTTCTATTCGTCGCTCCCGTTAAATGAAGGACTATGGCGTGCGGTGCAGACTTACGCGCAAACCGAAGAAGCGCTACGCCTCACCGGGACGCGTAAACGCTATCTCAAGAAGACCATCGACAGTTTCCGGCGTCATGGAGCGGAATTGGATCCGGAGGGCAAGAAAAGACTTTCCGCGATCGACGTGGAACTCGCCCAATTGACCACGAAATTCGGAGAGAATGTTCTCGATTCCACCAACGCTTTTGAATTGGTAATTCGGGACGAAGCGCAACTCGCCGGGCTTCCGCAAAGCGCGGTCGCCGCCGCAAAGGCGAGCGCCGAGTCAAAAGGGTTGACTGCGCCGGCCTGGCGATTCACGATGCAGGCGCCCAGTTACCAGGCGGTGATGACTTACCTGGACCATCGCGAGACTCGCGAACACATGTACCGGGCTAACGTAACCCGAGCAACCGAGGAAGGCCGCGATAACCGGCCATTGATGCGCCGGATTTTGGAGCTGCGCCGGGAGAAGGCCATGCTCCTGGGCTACCCCGATTTCGCCGACTTGGTGCTCGAAGACCGCATGGCGCACAAGGGCGAAAGGGCCCAGCAGTTTCTCGAAAACCTGCGAGTCAAGACGGAGCCGTTTTTTGAGCGTGAAAATGAACAACTGCTGCGTTTCGCCAAGACGCAACGCCTGGATCCATGGGATATCGGTTACTACGCCGAAAGACAGCGGGCGGCGCTGTATGACTTTGACGAAGAGCAATTGCGGCCATACTTTTCGCTGGAACAGGTAGTCAAGGGAATGTTCTCGATCGTGGAACAGCTCTACGGCATCCGCGTGACCGGGCGCGCCGGTGTTCCCGTCTGGGATCCCGCCGTGACGTACTACGAGATTCACGACGATAACGACCTGAGCGACGCCGGACTCCTGGGCGCATTTTACGCCGACTGGTTCCCGCGTGAAAACAAGCGCGGCGGCGCTTGGATGGACATTCTGATCGTTGGCGTTGACAGCGGCCCCGGCTCAGACCCCGGCTCAAACAATGGCTCAGGCAACCGGTTCACCCCGCACGCCGGCTTGATCTGCGGCAATCTCACCCCGCCCGTGGAGGACAAACCGGCGCTGCTCACGCACCGCGAAGTCCAGACCATTTTTCATGAGTTCGGTCACCTCCTGCATCAATGCCTGAGCCGCGTGGAAGTGCGCGGTCTGGCCGGGGCCAACGTCGCTTGGGATTTCGTGGAACTGCCGTCGCAGATCATGGAGAACTGGACCTGGGAGCGCGAGGCGCTCGATCTCTTCGCCCGCCACTACCAAACAGGCGCGCCGATTCCATCTGATTTATTTGACAAAATGATACGCGCGCGAAACTTCCGGGCCGCCAATGCGCAGATGCGCCAGCTTGGCTTCGGCTATACCGATCTGGCGCTGCATCGCGAGTGGACGCCGGATCGGGATCCGATCGAGTTCGCGCGCAACTTATTGCAGCGCTTCTCGCCGGCGCCGTTCCCGAAAGACCACGCCATGATTGCCAGCTTCACGCATCTATTTGCCAGTCCGGTTGGTTACGGCGCGGGCTATTACTCCTACAAGTGGGCCGAGGTCCTGGATGCCGATGCCTTCACGCAGTTCCGCGAGCATGGAGTTTTCAGCCGGATGGTGGGCGAGCGGTTCCGGCAAAATATTCTGGCGCGTGGCGATAGCGAAGACCCGGCAGAACTCTACCGCGCCTTTATGGGACGCGATCCGGATCCGGAAGCGCTGCTGGTTCGCAGCGGTTTGCGGTGAGGGCGTTCTCGCTGAGGGCGTTCTCGCTGAGGGCATTCTCAATGATCAGCCCGGAGTGGAAGTTCCCGCACTTCAAGAAGTGCGCTGCGGCCTGCTCCATCGCCTGACGGGGCAGCAGGCCAATAATCTCGCTTTCGAGGATCCCGGCCCCGAGAGCGCGGGCTTCCCCGGCCACTGCTTCGAAAACAGCATGCAGCGGCGTTTGTTCGTAATCGGTCAAGTTGATGGAGACCTGCGCCAGGTTGCGTGAGGCCAAGAACAGCCCCAACGCTTTCACGTACGCCAAGCCGCCCGACGACGCCCGAATCTTGCGGGCGATGGCGCGGGCGATCGACACCTCCGCTGTATTCAGCACCAGGTTGAACGCGATCAGAATCTTTCTCGCGCCGATCGCACACGCGCCGGCCGTTGGATGTAAGGCCGGCCCTCCCAGATCGGGCGCCAGATGCCCACGCCGGATGGTTTCTAAGGGAACGCGTTCCGGCGAAAGAGCCGCGGCTTCGTAGAAATAAACCGGTATGCCCAGGGTTTCCCAAACCTGCCGGCCAACATCGTGCGCCATGTCGGCGCACTCATTGAGCGTCACTCCTTCCAGCGGCACAAAGGGCACGACGTCGGCGGCCCCGGTGCGAGGATGAACTCCGGAATGCCGGTTGAGATCGATGCGCCGGGCCGCTTCGGCGACGCCAACGAACGCGGCCTCGCGAACCCCCTCAGGCGTTCCGGCGAACGTGATTACGCAACGGTTGTGATCCGGATCGGTTTCCGTGCGCAAAACTTTCACGCCGGCCACTCTGGCGATCGACTCGGCGATCGCCCTCACTGTTTCCGGATTTCGTCCTTCGCTAAAATTCGGGACGCACTCGATCAGGCGGCGTTCCATTCGATGTCAGGTTCATGATAGACGACCCGCCCTTCTTTGATGGTCGTCTCCACCAGATTGACACCAAATCGTTGCGGGATCTCGCGATAATCCCGCGCGTCCAAAATGACCAGGTTGGCATCTTTCGCGATCTCCAGCGAACCAATATGATCGCCCCGCCGCAAGGCATGCGCGGCGTTGATGGTGGAAGCGGAAATCGCCTCGGCCGGCGTCATCTGCATGCGGCGGCAAGCCAACCCGATCATCATTTGCATACTCGGAGAAGGGCTGGTATCCACGTTGTAGTTGGTGGCCAGTGCAACCGCGGCGCCGCGATCGATCAAAGCTCGAGCCGCGGGGTAGCGCTGGTAGCCCAGGTGAAACAAACCGCCGGGCAAGAGCGTGGCGATGGTTTCGGAGTTGGCCAAATGGTCCATATCGGAATCGTCGAGATAAATCAGGTGGTCGATGCTGGTCACTCCCAAT
>DATFZA010000647.1:0-2309 GCA_035314765.1 Bryobacteraceae bacterium | reverse complement strand
TCTCATCCGGCGAGAAGCCGAAGAATTCCTTGGTCAGCCGCACTTCCTCAGGCCCCAGCGGCTCGCCATGAGCGCTTGGAGAATCCTGCTTGTGCGGCGCGCCATAGCCGATATGGCTGTGCACGACAATCAGAGTGGGGCAATCACCGGTGGTGAGAAACCTCCGATACGCCCATTCCAGCATCTCGATATCGTTGGGATCGGTGACGCGCATGACTTCCCATCCGTAGGCCAGAAATCGTGCGGCAACGTCTTCAGTAAATGTGATATCGGTATGGCCTTCGATCGTGACGTGATTACAGTCGTAGATCCAGCACAGGTTCGAAAGGCGTAGATGACCCGCCAGTGAGGCCGCTTCGCTGGAAATCCCCTCCATCATATCGCCGTCACCGCATATCGAATAGACGTTGAAATCGAACAGATCGTAGCCCGGCCGGTTATAGGTCTCGGCCAGCCAGCGACCTGCGATCGCCATGCCGACGCTGGTCGCTAACCCCTGACCAAGCGGGCCCGTCGTACTCTCGACGCCCGTAGTCCAGCCGTATTCCGGATGGCCCGGGCAACGGCTGCCCGCCTGTCGAAAATTCTTGATATCATCAAGCGACACCGCCTCGCCTCCGAGTTTTTCGTAGGAGGGATTAGACGCTTTGATGCCAGTCAGATGAATCAGGGCGTAAAGCAGCATCGAAGCGTGTCCGCCGGAAAGCACAAACCGATCCCGGTTGAGCCAGTTGGGGTGATCCGGATCGTAGCGCAGAACTTGCTGCCACAGCGCATACGCGGTTGGAGCGGCGTCCAGCGGCGTGCCGGGATGACCGGAGTTCGCCTTCTGGATCGCGTCGATTGCGAGCGAGCGAATCGTGTTGATCGCCAGTTGAACGGTTTTGTCGGCTGACATGGTACTCTCTCTTAGGTTTTCTATTGCCTTCCTGCCTCCAGGGAAGTCACTTTGCCCAGGCGCCGCAGGTGCCGCGGGGCTTGACTGAACTCGGCGGCCAGAAACGTTTGGACGAGATCCCAGGCGACCGCCGGTCCAACGGTTCGTCCGCCCATGCAAAGGATGTTCATGTGATCATCCTCAACGCCCTGCCTGGCCGAGAAATGGTCGTGGATCAGACTGGCGCGGACACCCTCTACCTTGTTGGCGCACACCGACGCCCCGACGCCGCTGCCGCAGATCGCAAGGCCGCGATCCACTTCCCGCGCTACCACCGCTCGAGCGAGCGGAACGACGAAGTCGGGATAGTCGTCGTCGGGGCTCAACGTGTGAGCGCCGAAATCAACGACCTCATGGCCCGCCGCGCGGAGTTGAGCAACCAGCTCCTCCTTCAAACCAAATCCGCCGTGGTCGGTGGCAATTCCTATGCGCATAGATTGTCTGAATTTGTTCAGTTAAGGTTAATTCACTGCCTGTTTCGTGGCGGCTCGCAGGCGGTTCATAGCTGCGGCCACCCCGTCACCATCACCAAAGATTGCCGATCCGGCCACCAGCACGTTGGCTCCCGCCGCCACTCCCAGCGGAGCCGTGGCTGCATCGATGCCTCCGTCCAGCTCCAATTCGCAGGCGGTATTGGTCTGCTCGATCATCTGACGCACGCGCCGGACCTTGGGCAAGACGGTGTGGAGAAAATGCTGATGCCCAAAGCCAGGATTGACCGTCATGACCAAGACCAGGTCAACTTCCGGCAGAACTTCCTCCAGCACAGCCGCAGGGGTTGCCGGGTTGATCACCACACCCACACCTTTGCCCAGCGCCTTAATGCGTTGGAGGGTTCGATGCAAATTGTTGTTGCCTTCCCAATGGACGAGGAACGAATCCGAACCGGCCTCGACAAATTCGTCGAGAAAAAAGTCCGGATCCGAAATCATCAGGTGCGTCTCTAGTGGCAGGCTGGTTATCTGCCGCACCGAGTGGACGATGGGAGCGCCCATTGAAATGTTGGGCACGAAATGTCCGTCCATCACATCCACGTGGATGCGATCGGCCCCGGCTTGCTCAGCTTGGCCCACCTGCTCACCGAGTCGGGCAAAGTCGGCAGCGAGAATAGATGGAGCCAATTGCACTGCGCCTTCGGCCATTTTCGGGTTGTTCTTTTCTGCTTTCATGAATGGCGGTTAGACGATGTGGTCAAACCGCGCAAGCGATCTAAGACCGGCGTAGACAACATTTCGTCGGTGCAGCGCCAGCGCCAGTTGTCTTCCACGCTGCCGGGCAGGTTCATGCGGGCTTCTGCTCCCAGGTCGAGCAGATCCTGTAACGGTGCCATGGCGAGCGCGGCCACGGAAGACCATGCCAAACGGATCAGTTC
>DATFZA010000646.1:0-3856 GCA_035314765.1 Bryobacteraceae bacterium | reverse complement strand
TTCACGCATGGTCGCCAGTTGCTCCAACGATCTCGCGGTCGTTACCACTTCGGCGTCGTCAGCCGAGCGCCGCCGCACCTTGGAATATCACGGCGTCAAAGTTCTGGTGTTCGACGGCCAAAGCGGCCGCACCAACCTGCGGCAAATGGTGGAATGGCTCCATACGCAGCAATATCGCTCGCTCATGATCGAATCCGGCAGCAAGGTGAACTGGGCTGCGCTCGAGAGCGGCATCGTCGACAAGATTCTTTTCTATTACGCACCCAAGATTCTGGGCGGACTGCAGTCTCTGCCGGTGGCCGGCGGAACCGGACGGCAACGCCGCACCGACGCCATTCAGTTTCACAACATCAAATTGCATACCATTCCTCCCGACGAGTTCGTCGTCGAAGGGTATTTGGTCAAATAAGCCCAGGTCAAGCAAAAAATGTTCACAGGCATCGTGGAAGAAGTCGGAACGGTTCTGACGGCGGGCAATCGCCTGCAGGTCGCGTGCCGCCAGGTGCTCACAGACGCCACTCCCGGCTGCAGCATCGCGGTCAATGGCGTCTGCCTCACCGCGGTCCTCTTGGAGGATGGCGCGTTCTGGATGGATCTCGCCCCAGAGACGCTGGCCCGCACCAATCTGGGAGACTTGCAGCCAGGCTCGCTCGTCAACCTGGAGCGCCCTCTGGCCTTGGGCGATCGCCTCAGCGGGCACCTCGTGCAAGGCCACGTCGACGGAACCGCGGAGTTTCTCTCGCTCGCGCCCCTGGAAGATGGAAACTGGTGGCTCCAACTGCGCATGCCCCGTGAACTGGACCGCTACCTGATTTTCAAAGGCTCGGTGACGCTCGATGGCATCAGCCTGACCATCGCCCGGCTGGAAGGTCCGGAGCTAGGCGTGGCCATTCTTCCGCATACGTATCAGAACACCGCGCTACACACTTACAAGACTGGCGCACGCATCAACGTCGAAGTCGACATGCTCGCCAAATACGTCGAAAAGCTCTTTGTGGGGCAGGTTATTAACCTGCCGCGGGTTATTAACCCGCGCGAGGCGTCTTAGTATTGGTTTGTTACACTCAGGAGCAGCACACCTCAATAGGAGCATTCCATGTCGAAACAAGCAGAAGCCGGACTGATTCTTAAACTGTATGAATTGCGCCGCGAAGCAGAAATGCGCAAGGCGCGCGACTGGTACTTTCGCGACTTCAATCCGCAATCGTTGGCGGATTGGAACGCGACCATGTTTGGCGAGCACAGCGGCCATGTGCGCATGGTCGTCAGTTATTGGGATATGGCGGCAGCCCTGGTCAACCAGGGAGCGATCAGCCAGGATCTCTTCACCGAGACCAACGGCGAGCACATCGGCGTCTTCGCCAAGGTCGAGCCAATCCTCGGTGAAATTCGGGAAGCCTATGGACCACAATTTGCCGCCAACCTCGAAAAGTTGATCGATGAAACGCCAGACGGCCGGAAACGGGTGGCGCAGATGCGCGAAAGGGTCAAAGCCATTCGCGCTCAACTCGCCACCGCCGCGAAAGGGTAAATTGTGGGGCAGGTTACTAACCGGTTACTAACCTGCCGCGGGTTATTAACCCATAAGCGCTAAGATAAAAACATTCTACCCCGGAAATGTTCCGGTTATCGATATCGGGCGCTCCAGTCGGCCTCTAAAAAATGGGCCGTTTCGGCTTATCTTAGCGCTTATGGGTTATTAACCCGCGCGCACGGGCTAAAGCCTGTGCCACGAGGCAACCAAGGTGGCACGGACTTTAGTCTGTGCAGGAAATGTAGAAACTCTAGCCGCGGGCTATTAACCCGCGCGTGGGCCAATAACGAGTGGCCCACTATGCACTCGCTACTTCCGGCCCTCGACAAACTCCTGCAACACCACCCACTCCGGGTCGCTCCGCGAATGAAAATGTTTCCCGCCAGAGTGAAACGCGTCGCCACCGGCCTCTTCCGACAGCGGATGACGCAGCAAGGGACTCTCCTCGGGGTGCTCCAGGTTCACCATGGCCTGCACCGCCTTGAAATTCTTGCGGGACTGCTCTTCGTCCCAAAAAGCCGCCCCCGGCGAAAGCCTTTGCAGCCGAAACGGCGTGCCAGTCGAGTGGCACACATAGCACCGCGCATGTCCTTCCCGCTTTTTCAGGAAAATCGGCTGCACTTTCGTCTTGAAAAACTCATAATCGAGCTTCGAGTCTTGCGCCACAGCGCCAACCGCAAAAACGGCGATGATAAAAAGCAGTTTCATCGCGAAATCTTCACCACAATTTTGCCAAAATGAGCGCCGCTCGCCATGTGCGCAAAGGCTTGTGCTGCCTCCTCAAACGGAAAAACGCGATCGATCACCGGCTTGATCCCGGCAAGCGAAAGAGCCCCGTTCATGTGTTCGAACATTTCCCGGCTACCCACCATGATGCCCTGCAGCCGCAGGTTTTGCATCAGAACGGGAATCAGGCTTGTATCGGTGGTTGCGCCAGTAAGCACGCCAATCACGCTGATGGTCCCACCGATGCGAATCGCCCGCAACGATTTGCCAAAAGTCCCTCCGCCGCCAACTTCCACGATGTGATCTACTCCCGCGCCGCCGGTCAGCTCGCGCGCTTTCTTATCCCAGTCCGGCGTGGTTTTGTAGTTGATAATTTCGTCCGCGCCTAACTTGCCTGCCTGCGCCAGCTTCTCGTCGCTACTGGAGGTGATGATCACGCGCGCCCCCGCCAGCTTGGCGAATTGCAAGGCGAAGATCGAAACGCCGCCAGTGCCTTGCAACAGAACCGTATCGCCGGGTTTGATCGCGCCGTGTTCCACCAACGCGCTCCAGGCCGTCACTCCGGCGCAAGGCAGACAGGCGGCCTCCTCGTCGCTCAGATGTTTCGGCGTGTGGACCAGGCCATCCTGATTGAGCGCGCGAAGTTCGGTGAGCATGCCATCGAGCGGACTCCCTAGCGTTGCAGTCATCTTTTCGCGCGCCGGCGGGCCGGCCAGCCAGCCTTGCGAAAAGATCCCGGCCACGCGATCCCCTTCTCGAAAGCGCGTTACTCCCGGTCCTACCGCGGCCACCGTACCCGCGCCATCGGAGTTCGGAATCAGCGGGAGCTTCTGCTTCGGGTTGTACATGCCCCGCAGCATCATCAAGTCGCGGAAATTGATAGACGAAGCGCCAACCCGCACCAGTACTTCGCCGTGGCCCGGAGTGGGATCGGCGCGCTCGGCCATTCCTAACCCGTCCAGGCCGAACTTTTGAATCTCAATGCAACGCATAAGGTTCTAGGTTACCAGCGGATTGGGAAACGCTTCCGGATCGTGTTCTTCGCGGTGCGCGCACTGGAAATCTTTTTCAATCAGAATCGCCGGCTGCGCGTCGTGCGCTTCCATGCCCACTTCCTCGCTGCTGGCCCAGCGCCGCGCCATTTGCTCGGGCACAATCACCCGCAGACTGCCATCGCAAAACAGCGCTCGTGGCTCGCTGGAACCGGCGGAAGATTCTAACGAATAAGACAGCGCACTACCTGCGCCAAAGTGTACGGCGTCTTCCACCAAACCAGTGTCTTTGAGCTGCTCTACTTCACTGCGATTCAGCCGCAAACGGATCGTGTTGTCGTGAATGCGGAGCTTCATTCAATCCTCCAAGCGCCTGAATAAATGTTAAACCTTTCGTCCCGTACGAAACCGGCCAGCGTGAGCTGGAAGCGCTGCGCCAGCTCCACGGCCAGGCTCGATGGGGCGCCTACGGCGGCCAGAACCCGGATGCCGGCCATGACCGTTTTCTGTACCAGTTCAAAGCTGGTTCGCCCGCTGACCAGCAAAATCCGATCGTTCAGAGGCGTGCGTCCGGCCAGAAACTCCGCGCCAATCAGCTTATCGA
>DATFZA010000645.1:0-4870 GCA_035314765.1 Bryobacteraceae bacterium | reverse complement strand
ACCAGCACTCGCCGCGCGCCGGCCGCCCGTTTGTAAAGATCAATTGCACTGCTCTGCCGGAGAATCTCATGGAGAGCGAACTGTTCGGTTACGAAAAAGGCGCGTTTACCGGCGCCAATCTCAGCAAGCCGGGAAAATTTGAACAGGCCGATACCGGGACCGTGTTCCTGGACGAGATCGGCGATGTCCCCCTCGCCATTCAAGTGAAGCTTCTGCGCATCTTGCAGGAACGCGAATTTGAACGCCTGGGCAGCAATAAGACACGCCACATCGACGTGCGCGTGCTCGCCGCAACCAACGTGGATCTGCGCGCCGCGCTCGAAGAAGGCACCTTCCGCGAAGATCTTTACTACCGGCTGAATGTGCTCCCCATCGATATTCCGCCCCTGCGCGATCGCAAAGAAGATATTCCGCTATTGGCCCAGCATTTTGTGCGAAAACTGGCTAAAGACATCGGCAGTCCGGTGGAAACCATCTCCGATGGCGCGATGGAGCGCCTGCTCGCGTATCATTGGCCGGGCAACGTTCGCGAGCTGGAAAACGTCATGGAGCGTAGCATGGTACTCGCCAATGGGCCGGTTCTCGAAGCCGCCGACGTTCGCATGGACCTGCAACCCCGCAACCACCGCTTGGCTGTCGAGTCATTCCTGCCGGAGGGTATGACGCTCGATCAGCACGAGCAGGCGCTCATTCGGGAAGCGCTGAAGCGGGCCAATAATAATAAGAGCCAGGCCGCGCGCCTGCTGGGTCTCACGCGCAACGCGCTGCGCTACCGGCTCTCGCAAATGGGCTTGGAGTGACGCATGAAGGCGTTCCTGGCCGTCGTTTTCGCGCCCGCGCTGCTGCACGCGGCTGACGATTCCGAAGTCGTACTGGCCAAGTGCAGAGAGCGCATTCTCGCTCGCGCGGAACACCTGCCTAACTATACCTGCAACGAAACGGTGGATCGCTTTTATTACATAAGAGCAAAACCGGGCGCCAGCGATCAGCCGTGCAGCCAGATTCGGGCCGAAAAGCTGAACCTGGCGGTTACCGACCGTCTCCGCCTGGAGGTGAAGGTTTCGGAGGGAGAAGAGATTGGTTCCTGGCCCGGCGCCAGCCAGTTCGATTCGCGCAGCATCTTCGATCTCATCGGCGGCGGAGCGTTCGGGACCGGGCCTTTGGGGACCTTGCTCGTGGATGTGTTCGGGAACAAAGGCGCCACGATTGTCTTCCAGGAAGAACAAGACAAGCTTTTGGTCTACCGTTTTGCGGTTCCTCTCAACAGCAGCCACTACATGATCCAGGCCTGGGGCAACTGGAGACCGGTGCCCTTCGACGGTACCGCATGGATCGATCCGGGAACCTCCGATATCAGGCGCATCCAGTTCCACACAGGCGAACTGCCGCTGGAGACGCAAGCCTGCTTCGGCACCACGGAGGTGGAGTACGACAGCGTCCAGACGCGCCCATCCGATTTTCTTGCTCCCAAGCACAGCACGCTGCGGTTCTTACTGCGGGACGGTACGCAAAACGAAACGAGCACCGCATACTCTCAGTGCCGCGAATATCAAGTGGAGTCCACGTTGCGTTTCGACGATGGTCCCGCGGCCGCTGCCATCCCCAACGCCGATCAACCGGCGCTCTCCTTGCCGGCGGGAATGGAAATCCCGCTCGTTTTCGACGCGCCGGTAGATTCCCGAACCGCGGCCGCCGGAGATGTCATCCGGACGCGAACGCGAAAGGCCGTACTCAACCCGCAGTCCGGTCAGGTTTTGATCCCCACTGGAGCGACGGTCGAAGCGCGGATTACCGGCATGCGCCAGGGAATACAGTCCCCAGGCTACGTTCTGATCGCAATTTCGCTGGAGAGATTCCAAACCGGCGGCGTGTGGTCGCCGATCTTCGCCACTCTCGCGAAAAAGGATCAAATCGAAAACACGCGTAGGATGATTTCGCTAAGAGGCGCAAACGTCTTGCTTCCGTCGGGTCAGCGGCCGAACACGGCAATCCTGCTTTTCCCGGCATCGAAAAACGGACAAGTAGTGCCGCGCGGCTTTCAGATTAACTGGGTCACCACTATGCCGTCAGCTCAATAACAATTGAGAATTGCAGACCTTGGAATGCCAGTAGAGGAAAAGAGGCGCGCCGGCGATTTCGAGAACCGTGAAGAAGACGAAAGGCAGCGGCGGTAAGCCCACGAAAATCACGGAAAGAACGCGGCCGATTCCGCCCACGAATATCGCCATCCAAACCGTTCGGAAGATCGGCCCGCGTTTCGCAAGGTCAAAGGCGCTCCAAAGCAGGGCAAATCCGAGCGCGCACCAAACACCGCCAAGAAACCGCAGATTGCTGTCGAGCACGGGCATAATCGTGAGTTGCGCAGACTTATAAAGTGGGTCACTAAGCCCCATAAGGGAAATGGCGCCCGTCGCAATCGGAATCAACGCCAGCAATATGGTGAAAATACGAAGTCGAGCCATACTCGGCTACTGAAGCTCCGTGAGCAATTCCACCGAAATCAGAGCTTCCGGGGAGTCTGGCTGAGCGGCAAAGAGCTTCTTCCATTCGCTATTGCTATTTTCAAACGCCGTTCGGGTGCCATAGGCGGCCATGTCGGGATATTCGATGATGAGGATCACGGGGCCGGTGTCCGGGCCGGGAACCGTGCTGCGAAACAATCGAACCGCCGCCGGCATTACCGGACTATTGAATTTCGGATCGGCCGCGGCTTGGAGTTTGGCCATGAAATCCGCCATCCGGCCGGGCTTCACATCGTATTTGAAAATCGCGAGCACCATGCAGGCATTATCGCCGAACTTCGTGTGACATGATGGACCAGAGGGCCTGCATGAAAGCTGTGGTATTCGAGAGCAGTGTCACACAGGAAGGCAAGATCGCGCTTCCGCCCGAAATCGCCGCTGAGATCCCCATGGGAGAACGACTCCGGCACGACGAAAATTCGACGCCGCGTATTGCCCTGCGGATGCCGTTTACGAGCAGCTTCTAGTTTCGAATGGAAACAGGCTTTGTGGGGCACGGTCGAAAACGCCACGGAAGTGCAAGAAAAAAAACGAACGCCCCAAGCCGCGTTTTCATCACACTTTTGTGGGCCGCAGGCCCATGGCGACAGGTTATTAACCTGCAGCCGATTATTAATCGGCCCTGGGCGGGTTACTAACCCGCCGCCGGTTAATAACCGGCCCCACAAGACGCCGAAGCCACCGCCGCTACCGCTCGCTCCACGTCCGCTTTCGACGTTTGCCAGTTACACACGCTCACGCGCATGGCGCGTACGCCGCGCCAGGTAACACCTCCAAAATAGGCGCTGCCGTCTTCGAGAATCGCCGCGATCACTTGATCGGTTCGCCGGTCGTCACTATGGAAGCGGACCAGGCCCTGGTTGATGCGGGGCATCCACAGCACCTCGGCGCCTGGCAGCGCGCCGATTCCTTCGACCAGCGTGTGCGCGTGTTCGCAACATCCTTCAATCAGAGCGGCCAGGCCTTGACGGCCCAATTGGCGCAAAGCGGCGTAGGTCGCAAAGCCGCGGGCGCGCCGGGACCACTCCGGATTCCAATCCATTTGATCTCGCGCGATCTGCGAATGCACCAGGTAGGAGGCGCGGTGAGACATGGCTCCCGAGTGCGCGTCCGGATGAGCGACAAACGCATAGCCGCAATCGTAGGGAACGTTGAGCCATTTGTGTCCATCGGTTGCCCAGGAGTCCGCTGCTTCCACGCCGCGCACGAAATGAGCGTATCGAGGGCTGGCCGCGGCCCACAGGCCGAAAGCGCCGTCCACATGCACCCATGCGCCGAAGCGTTTCGCGATCGGGATCAGAGTTGCAAAATCGTCGTACGCGCCGATATTCAGGTCGCCCGCCTGCAGCACGACGATGGTTGGCTGCCGTTGAGAGAGCGCTTGCTCCAGGGCGCTGGGAACCAGGCATCCGGCCTCATCGCAAGGCAATTCGTGAATGTTGTCACGGCCGAGCCCGAGCAACTGCACGGCCCGCTGGAGTGAGCCATGGCGCTCTGAACTGGTCAGTATGCGGATCGGCGGCGCACCCGAAAGACCTTTGGCTTCCACGTCCCATCCCCGCTCGGCAAGCAATGCGTGCCGGGCGGACGCCAGACAGGTGGCGTGAGCCATCTGGCAGCCGGTGACCAAGGCGAAGCTGGCGGACTGCGGCAAGCCGAGCACATCCTTTAGCCATTCGCCGGCGACTTCTTCGACGATTGCCGCGGAAGGTCCGGATGCATAAATGCCGGCGTTCTGATCCCACGCGGACGTCAGCCAATCCGCCGCCAAGGCCGCGGGCACCACGCCACCCACCACCCATGCGAAGAAGCGGCCTCCCGCGCTGCCGAGCAGTCCGTCCTTTGCATCGCGTACGAGTTCTTCGATGACGGATTCGGCGGGAAGGCTTTCGGAGTTCAGTGGTTTCTTGAGCCGGGCGCGCAGTTGCTCGAGGTCGGCTTTGGCCGTTACCGGCCGGCTATCCAATCCGTTCAGATGATCGAGCGCGGCTCTCAGCGCAATTTCGAGCGACGGGCCGAACGGAGACATGGAGTTTAGTGTAGGAGCGAAGCTGGCTGCGGAGCTATCTGATTCTTGCTTGAAAAATCGCATGAGCCTTGGAAAGGGCTGCACAGGCTAAAGCCTGTGCCACCTGCTATTGCCAAGTGCCTGATCAACGTGGCACAGGCTTTAGCCTGTGCTGATCGGCACTCTACCGCCGCGCCTCGTGCTCGCTGTCTTCCACCAGTTTCTTTACCCTGTCCAGTTCCTGCCGCAGGCTGCGCTCGCGCAGCGCCAGGCTCACCACGTAAATGAAAATGATCAGCCAGGCGGCAATCAGCCCGTAACACAAATACAAAAAATTTCT